>JBAWEN010000401.1:0-3366 GCA_049591215.1 Methylocystis sp.
CGCGCTAATAATCCCGTTGATCCCGCGCGGCGAAGCCGGCATGAATAAATCATGCGACCGCTCGCCGCCCTTCTTCTCGCTGCCCTGCTCCTCCCCGCCGCCGCGCTCGCCGAGCCGCTGGCCGTCAAGGTCGGCGTGCTGCGGCAGGCGCATTCGCGCGAGACCCTTTCCATTCAGGACATTCCCGCCGAGGACGACGCGCTGGCCGGCGCGCTGATGGGCGCCGCCGACAACAACACGACAGGCAAATTCACCGGCCAGACATTCGTGACCATCGACGCGAAACTCGGCGAGGACGAGGACGCCGGCGCGGCGCTCGACAAACTCGTGAGCGAAGGCGCGCGGCTGATCATCGCGGACCTCTCCGCCGACGCGTTGCTGAAAGCGTCCGAGCGCGCCAAGGCCAGCGGCGCGCTGCTGTTTAATATCTCCGCCCCCGACGAAAGTTTGCGCGAGGAAAACTGCCGCGCCAATGTCGTGCATGTCGCGCCCTCGCGGGCGATGCTGGCCGACGGCCTCGCGCAATATCTGATGTGGAAGCGCTGGAGCCGCTGGCTGCTGATCAAGGGCTCGCATCCCGAGGACGAACTGCTGGCCGTCGCCTATCGCGCGAGCGCGAAGAAGTTCGGCGCCAAAATCGTCGAGGAGCGCGTGTTCGAGGACATCGGCGGCGGGCGGCGCAGCGATTCGGGCTCGGTGCAGACGCAGCGGCAAATGCCCGTGCTCACGCAGAGCGCGCCGGCCTATGACGTGCTGATCGCCGCCGACGAGTCCGAGGTTTTCGCGGGCTATCTGCCCTATCGCACGTTTGACCCTCGCCCGGTGGCGGGGTCGGGGGGCCTCGTCCCAACCAATTGGGACAGCGCGCATGAGCAATGGGGCGCGCAGCAATTGCAGAACCGATTCATGCAGACCTTCCGCCGCGTGATGAACGCGCGCGACAATGGCGCTTGGCTCGCGATGCGAATGATCGGCGAAGCGGCGACGCGCACGGGGTCGAACGAGCCTGCGAAACTGCGCGAATTTTTGACCGGGCCGGAGTTCTCCATCGCGGCGTTCAAGGGCGTGCGGCTGACGCTGCGCGACTGGAACCAGCAGCTGCGCCAGCCGATCCTGCTTTCGGACGGGCGCGTGGTCGTCTCGGTCTCGCCGCAGGAAGGCTATTTGCACCAGACAAGCGAACTCGACACGCTCGGCCGCGACCGGCCCGAAACCAAATGCAGGCTGCGATGATGAAGAAAACGACGCAACGCGACTCCCTTCTCCCACTGGTGGGAGAAGGTGGCATGCGAAGCATGACGGATGAGGGACGTCGCGGTTCCAAAGGCCAATCGTCGTTGAGGAGCAGAGAACCCTCATCCGACCCCGCTTCGCGGGGCTGCGTTCTCCCACAAGTGGGAGAAGGGACGCGCGCGATGTTCGCCCTCGCGCTTTACCTCGGCCTCGCCTCCCCCGCCAACGCCTATCTCGCTTACATCAGCAACGAGAAAGGCAACAGCATCACCATCATCGACACCGAGACATTGCAGGCGATCAAGACCGTGAAGGTCGGGCGCAGGCCGCGCGGCGTCGAGCTGACCAAGGACGGCTCGGAACTGTTCATTTGCGCCGGCGACGACGACTCGATTCAGGTGCTCGACACCAAGACCCTGCAAATCACCGGAAAACTGCCGTCCGGACCGGACCCCGAGTTGATGGCGCTGAGCCCCGACGGCAAGACGGTCTACGTTTCCAACGAGAACGACAATCTCGTCACGATGATCGACACGCAAACGAAGCGCCAGATCGGCGACGTGCCGGTCGGCGTCGAGCCCGAGGGCATGGCGGTCAGTCCCGACGGCAATATTCTCGTCAATACGTCGGAAACGACGAATATGGCGCATATGATTGACACGCATACGAAGCGGATCATCGCCAATATTCTCGTCGACGCGCGCCCGCGCTTCGCGCAGTTCAAGCCCGACGGCTCCGAGCTGTGGGTGTCGTCGGAAGTCGGCGGCACCGTCGCCGTGATCGATCCGGTCAAGCATGTCGTCAAGCAGAAGATCAGCTTCGCGATTCCCGGTCTCTCGAAAGAGGCGATTCAGCCGATCGGCATTTCGTTCTCCAAGGACGGCAAGCGCGCTTTCGTGGCGCTGGGCCCGGCCAATCGTGTCGCGGCGATCGACGCCGACACGAAGAAGATCGACAAGTATCTGCTGGTCGGCCAACGCGTCTGGCATCTCGCTTTCACGCCGGACGAGAAATATCTTTTGACCGCCAATGGCGTCTCGAACGACGTGTCGGTCATCGACGTGGCGAGTCTCAAGGTGGTGAAGTCGATTCCGGTTGGGGCCTTTCCCTGGGGCGTCGTGGTGGCGCCGAAATGAGTTTTTGCGCGCCTTGCTCTCCGCCGTCATTGCGAGCGAAGCGAAGCAATCCAGGAGTCACGGACGGCGCCTGGATTGCTTTGTCGCTGGCGTTCCTCGCAATGACGGGCGTTGTGTCCGAGCCGTCGTCATGACCGACGCGCCGGCGCTAAGCGTGACAAAACTCTCGCACGCCTATGGCGCGCGCAAGGCGCTGGACGATGTGAGCTTTTCGCTTGAACGCGGCTCCTTCGCGGTGCTGCTGGGACTCAACGGCGCCGGCAAGAGCACGCTGTTTTCGCTGGTCACCGGGCTCTATTCGGCGGGCGCCGGACGCGTCGACATCTTCGGCTTCGACATCGCCAAACAGCCGGGCGAAGCGCTGCGGCGGCTTGGCGTCGTGTTTCAGGCGCGCACGCTCGATCTTGAACTCAGCGTGACGCAGAACCTGCTCTATCACGCCGCGCTGCACGGCATTGGCCCCGTCAATGGCAAGCGCCTCGCGCGAGAATCGCTGGAGCGGGCGGGACTCGGCGATCGTGCCGGCGACAAGGCGCGCGATCTCTCGGGCGGGCAGATGCGCCGCGTCGAAATCGCCAGGGCGCTGCTGCACGCGCCAAAACTGCTGCTGCTGGACGAGCCGACCGTCGGCCTCGATATTAAAGCGCGCGCCGATATTCTGGCGCATGTGCGCGATTTGGTGAAGCGCGAGGGGCTCGCCGTGCTGTGGACGACGCATCTGATCGACGAAATCGAGCCCGGCGACCGCGTGATCGTGCTGCACCGGGGCAAGATGATGGCGAACGGGACCGCGGCCGAGATTGTGAGCGCGCAAGGCGTCGCGACGATTGGCGAGGCGTTTGAAGGACTGACGGCGGAGACGATTCCCTCTCCCCGCGCGCGGGGAGAGGGCTAGGGTGAGGGGCGTGGGGCATTATCACAAACGAACATTGCGCGCGCGGATGCAATAGCGATAGGCGACATAGATGACCCCTCCCCCGGCCCCTCACCCCAACCC
>JBAWEN010000402.1:0-5623 GCA_049591215.1 Methylocystis sp.
CGGCGCGCACACGGGCGCTCGCGGCCGGATCGATCGTGGGGTCGGGCACGGTTTCGAACCGCGCGGCCGACGGCTCACCGGGTAAGCCGATCCTTGAAGGAGGCGTAGGCTATTCCTGCCTCGCCGAGCAGATCGTCGTGGAGAAGCTGCTGCTCGGCGCGACGCGCACAAGCTTTCTAAAGGCGGGGGATCAAATCCGCATCGAAATGCTGGACGCCGACGGACGTTCGATTTTCGGGGCGATCGAACAGCGCGTCGCGCCGCGCGCGCTTTTATAGCTTATCGCAGCGCTTTGGCGCGAAAATAGTGAAAGTCGCCTTTCGCGAGGATGCGATCTTGCGGGGCAAGCTCGTGCGCCTCAATGTCCGGCGCCGTCCGCAGATTTTCGTATAGCGGCTCGAAATCCTGCTCGCAGTCGTCCAGGAGTTGTTCGAAGCTCTCGATCACGAAATAGGTCTGCTGGAAATCGCTGATGATATATTTTGTCCGCATCACGCGCCGCAGATCGAACAGCACTCGATTGGGCGAGCTGTCTTCCAGCGAAAACACCGTTTCCGCGGGAGATGACATGATGCCCGCCCCAAAGATCCGCATTCCCCGCGCGGTCCGCATCAAACCGAACTCCACCGTGTACCAGTAAAGACGGGCGAGGTTGTGCAGTTGTCCCCGACCTAGCGCGCTCCGACCCGCCTTGCCATAGGCTTCAAGGAAATCCCCATAGGCTGGGTTAGCTAGCAGCGGCACATGACCAAAGACATCATGGAAAACATCCGGTTCCTGGAGGTAATCGAGTTCTGTTTCCGGGCGAATAAAGGCTCCCGCCGGAAAGCGCCGGTTGGCTAGATGTTCGAAGAAAGCATCGTCCGGAATAAGGCCGGCGACCGCCACGACCCGCCAGCCCGTCATCGCCGCCAGTCGTTCGCTCAAGTCCTCGAAATCGGGAATGCCCTCGCGCGACAGTTCGAGCCTCGCCTTGGCGTCGAGAAATTCATCGCAGGCGCGTCCCGGAAGTAGCTTCGTCTGGCGCGCGAAGAGGCGATTCCAGCGATCATGCTCTTGCGCGGAATAAGATGGCCAATTTTGCTCGATGGTCCAATCCGCCGCGCGAGGGACATTGGCGTAACGATTCTTGGGCGCCTGTGGCGAATGCTTGTTCATCCGGCTCTCCCACGGCCAAGGCTTCGTGCGGCCCGCGGCTTTAAGCAACTTCATCAAATATGGGGTTTTTGGCGCGAAAAACCATTCGTCGCGCGAGCTTTCAAGAGTCGCGCGTGAAAGTTTCGCCTCAAGGCCCTTGCCGTCCAGCCGCGCCGCGCCAGCTTTTGGTCGTTGAGAGCGACAAGGTAAAGCGAGACGGCCATGACAGCGATCTGGACGCCCGAGCCGACGGGTCGGCGCGAATGTCTCCTAACCGGTTTCGCGCGAGGGAGCGGCGAAACCGCGAGCTATGCCGAGACGTTTGATTACAGCGGGTTGCATCGCTGGAGCCTCGCGCGACGCGCCGCCTTCTGGTCGCGAGTCTGGGAGTTTTGTGGCGTCTTCGGCGAGAGGGGCGCTCGCGCGCTTGTCGATGGCGGCAAAATGCCGGGCGCGCGGTGGTTTCCCGACGCGCGCCTGAATTTCGCGGAAAACCTGCTGCGTCCTCGGCCGGACGATGAGGCCGCCATTGTGTTCCAAGGCGAGCTGCAGTCCTGGCGATCGCTGTCCTTCGCGCAAATTCGAACAGAGGTCGCCGGGCTGGCCGCGCATTTGCGCGCGTTGGGCGTCGCCCCAGGCGATCGCGTCGCCGCCTATACGCATAACGGACCGGAGGCCGTCGTTGGCATGCTGGCGTCGGCCAGCATCGGCGCGGTGTGGTCGTCCTGCTCGGCGGATTTTGGCGCGCGCGGCGTGCTGGAGCGCTTCGGTCAGATCGAGCCGAAAGTGCTGATCGTCTCCGACGGCTATTATTACAAGGGCCAAAAAATCGAGCGGCTGGACAATGCGCGCGAGATCGCTGGCGAATTGCCGAGCGTCAAAGAGACTCTCGTCATTCCATATATCGACGCGGCGGACCCGCTGGAAGGATTCGCCAGCGCGCGCCTGTGGCCACAAGCGATCCAAAGCCGCGAGGGCGCGCGGTTGACGTTCGAGGCGCTTCCGTTCGACCATCCGCTTTACATCATGTTCTCATCGGGAACGACCGGCGTGCCGAAGTGCATCGTCCATGGCGCCGGCGGAACGCTCCTGCAGCATCTCAAGGAACATCAATTACAGTGCGACGTTCGGCCGGGCGACCGGGTATTTTACGCCACCACCACCGGGTGGATGATGTGGAACTGGTTGGTTTCGGCCCTGGCCAGCCGCGCGACGATACTGCTCTACGACGGTTTTCCCATGGACAAAAATGGCGCGGTCTTGTTCGATTTGGCGAGCCGGGAGCGCGCCACCCTGTTCGGCGTTTCCGCCGGCTTTCTCAAGACGGTCGAGAAGCGGGGCGCGCGCCCCAGGGAAACGCATGATCTTGCCAATTTGCGCCTGATCACGTCGACCGGCTCGCCGCTGCCTCCCGAGAGTTTCGACTATGTCTATCGGGACGTGAAAGCCAATGTGCAACTGGCTTCGATCAGTGGGGGAACTGACATCGTCTCCTGCTTTGTGTGCGGCAATCCTTGGAGCCCCGTGCGTCGTGGCGAAATCCAGGGCGCCGGGCTTGGCATGGCCGTGGAGGTTTGGGACGCGGACGGACGGCGCCTGTTCGGCGAACAGGGCGAATTGGTTTGCACAAGCGCGTTTCCAGCAATGCCGATCGGGTTTTGGAACGATCCGGGCGGTAAAAAATATCACGCCGCCTATTTCTCTCAATATCCCGGAGTCTGGCGGCACGGCGATTACGCGACGCAAACGGCGAGTGGGGGTTTCATCATACATGGCCGCTCCGACGCCACGCTCAATCCGCAAGGCGTGCGGATCGGCACGGCGGATATTTATAGGATTGTCGAGACGTTCCCAGAGGTGGAGGAGGCCTTGGCGGTGGCGCAAGGTTGGAAAGGCGGCGAGCGCATTGTGCTTTTTGTAAAGCTGCGGGCGAACCATCGTCTCCACGACGCTTTGATCGACCGCATTAAACATAAGCTCAAGGAAGAAGCGTCACCGCGCCATGTGCCGGCGATGATAGTCGAAGCGCCGGAACTGCCGCATACTCGATCGGGAAAATTGGTCGAGCTCGCGGTTCGCGAGGTCATTAATGGACGTCCGGTGAAGAATCGCGAAGCGCTCGCAAATCCCGATTCCCTCGCCTTTTTTTCCAATCTGCCGGCGGTAACGAAACCCGCGGCGAACGCGACGCCTTAGTCTTGAAACCAGACGCAAAGGACAAATATACCGCTCATGCCGACGCCATAAACGAAGGGCGCGCGTCATGCGTCACTGGACCCCGGTTCTGGATTTCGACCTCGGCGAGACGACGGAGTTGTTGCGCGGGGAGGTCGAACAGTTCTCGTCAAAGGAAATAGCGCCTCGGGCGGCGAAGATCGACGCCGACAACACCTTTCCGGCCGATCTTTGGCGCAAGATGGGTAACCTTGGCGTGCTCGGGGTCACCATTCCAGAGGTATATGGCGGCGCCAATCTGGGCTATCTCGAACATGTCGTTGTTATGGAAGAGATCAGCCGGGCTTCCGCTTCGGTGGGGCTTTCCTACGGCGCTCATTCCAATCTTTGCGTCAATCAAATCCATCGCAACGGCACGGCCGAGCAAAAGCTACGGTATTTGCCAAAGCTGATTTCCGGCGAGCATATCGGCGCGCTCGCGATGTCGGAGCCTGGCGCTGGCTCCGACATCGTAAACATGCAGATGCGAGCTGAGCGACGCGGCGATCATTACGTTCTCAACGGCGACAAAATGTGGGTGACCAACGGGCCGGATGCGAATGTCGTGATCGTCTACGCCAAGACCGCTCCGACCGCCGGCTCGCACGGAATCACGGCCTTCATTGTCCAAAGCGATTTCGAGGGATTTCGCACCACGCCGAAATTCGACAAGCTGGGAATGCGCGGGTCCAACACCTGCGAACTTGTGTTCGAAAATTGCGTCATTCCGGCTGAGAATGTGCTGGGATGGCCAGAACGCGGGGTGAATGTTTTGATGAGCGGCCTCGATTTTGAACGCACGGTGCTCGCGGGCGGCCCGCTCGGCATCATGCGCGCCTGCATGGATGTGGTTTTGCCCTATGTCCACGACCGCAAACAGTTCGGGCGCTCGATCGGCGAATTCGAAATCATGCAAGGCAAGCTCGCCGACATGTACACGGCGATGAGCGCGGCAAGGGCCTATGTCTATGCGGTGGCGAAAGCTTGCGACAACGGACGCGCGTCGCGCAAGGACGCCGCTGGCGCGATCCTGTTCGCGTCCGAAAGGGCCACCGCCATGGCGCTCGAGGCCATCCAATGCCTGGGCGGCAACGGCTATATGAACGAATACCCAACCGGACGATTGCTGCGCGACGCGAAGCTTTATGAGATCGGCGCCGGCACAAGTGAAATTCGCCGCATGCTGATAGGACGCGAACTATTCGAGGAGAGCGCGTGAGCTTTGAATGACGCCGCTCGCGTCAGACTACGAGAACAATTCGATGTCCATTCTCGAAACTTCAATTGATGCGCGCTCCCGCGAATACGCCGACAACCGCGAAGCGATGGTTGAGCGGGTCGAGCAGTTGCGTGAGGTTTCACGGACGTTGTGCAATGGCGGCGGAGACGAAGCGCGCGCGCGGCATCTGGCGCGCGGCAAAATGCTTCCGCGCCAGCGCATTTCGGCGCTGATCGATCCGCTTTCGCCTTTTCTCGAAATCGGCCAGTTCGCCGCCCATGGCATGTATGACGGGCGGATCGCCTGCGCGGGGGTGATCGCGGGAATTGGACGCATCGCGGGACGCGAATGCATGGTCGTTGCCAATGACGCGACCGTAAAGGGCGGCGCTTATTTTCCGATGACGGTGAAGAAACATTTGCGCGCCCAGGAAATCGCGGCGCAAAACCGGTTGCCTTGCATTTATCTGGTCGATTCCGGCGGCGCCAATTTGCCAAGTCAAGACGAGGTCTTTCCAGATCGCGATCATTTCGGACGCATTTTCTATAATCAGGCCGTGCTGTCGGCGCAGGGCGTCGCGCAGATCGCCGTGGTCATGGGCTCATGCACGGCCGGCGGCGCCTATGTTCCGGCGATGTGCGACGAGACGATCATCGTGCGCGGGCAGGGGACAATTTTTCTTGGCGGCCCGCCACTCGTCGCCGCGGCAACCGGGGAAGTCGTCACGGCCGAGGAACTGGGAGGCGCGGATGTGCATTGCCGACGCTCGGGCGTCGCCGATCACCTCTCCGAGAACGATGCCCATGCGCTCGGCTTGACACGTGAATTGATCGCGAATCTCGAGCGGCGAAGTCCTCCTTCAATCGCGGCGCGAAAACCAGCGTCGCCGCGTTATGACCCAGACGAATTGCTTGGGCTGATTCCCACGGACTCGCATAAGCCGTTCGATATTAGAGAAGTGATCGCTCGCATCGTCGATGAAAGCGCTTTCGACGAATTCAAACCGCTCTATGGAGCCACATTGGTGACAGGCTTCGCTCATATCTGGGGCTA
>JBAWEN010000403.1:0-4064 GCA_049591215.1 Methylocystis sp.
GGTGAGTTTGAAATTGCTCGGATCGCCCTCGAATATGTGGACGGCGCAGCCGGAGCTTTCGGCGATCATGGCGTCGTCGGTGAACTCCAGCGCCTGCGAGGCGGCCGCGCGATGCGCCTTTAAAATCAAGTTTAAATCAAAGGCTTGCGGCGTCTGCACGGCGCGCAGCCGCGCCCGCTCTGGCGTCGCGACCACCGTGCCGGCGGCGTCGATTTCCTTGATCGTGTCGGCGAGCGGCACGCCCGGCGCCGCCGCGCCGTAACTTTGCGCCGCGTCGATCGCGCGGGCGATCAACGCGGGATCGGCGAAGGGCCGCGCGGCGTCGTGGATCAGCACGATTTCTGGTGGTTTCTCAAGCGCTTGCAGCGCCTCCAGCCCGTTGCGGACGCTCATTTGCCGCGAGGCGCCGCCGATAACGGGCGCCAAAATTCTTTCGCGCAAAACGTCGGGAAACGCCGCGACGCTGGCGTCGTAAAGCGCGCGGTCGTCGGCGTGAATGACCGTCAGCAGCATGGCCCGCGGCGCCGCGGCGTGCAGGGCTTTTAGCGTGCGGGCGAGCAGGGTTTCGCCGAGCAATGACCGGTATTGCTTGGGGATTCCCTCGCCGGCGCGCGAGCCGCGTCCGCCGGCGACGGTGAGAAAGGCGAGGGGAGACGACGCTGTCATGGCGCTGCTGTGTCGCGTTTTGGCGGCGGCGTCAATCGCGGGCGACGGCCAAAGCGGCCGAGACGTGAACCGACGATTCGTAAAACATGCCGCCAAACACATGCGACAATCGCGCCGCCCGACAAAATTTGCCATCGCGCCAGAAATTGCTTATACTCTAGGCACGATGACACATGCTGAAACTTTGGGCGTCGCCTCGAGCGAGGGGCCGCTGACAATCGGCGGGCTCGCGATCTCTGGCCGCGCCTTCCTTGCGCCGATGGCGGGCGTCACCGACGCGGCCATGCGGCGGATCGCCGAGCGTCATGGCGCCGGCGCGACGTTTAGCGAGATGATCACCGCGGCCGGCGTTTCGCGCGGCGACCGAGAGACGCGGCTGCGGCTCGCCGGCGCGCGGGAATCCGAGTCGGCTCCCCGCGTCGTTCAGATCGCCGCGCGCGATCCGGAAGGGATCGCGCTGGCCGCGCGCCATGCGGCGGACACTGGCGCGGGGTGGATCGATATCAACATGGGCTGTCCGTGCAAAAGGGTCACTGGCGGGCTTGCCGGCTCCGCCTTGATGCGAGATTTGGACCAAGCCAGCCGGCTGATCGCCGCGGCCGTTAGCGCGGTCGAGGTTCCCGTGAGCGTAAAAATGCGGCTCGGCTGGGATGACGCCTCGCTCAACGCGCCGGAGCTGGCGCGCCGGGCGGAGGCGGAGGGCGCTGGCCTCGTCACCGTGCACGGCCGCACGCGCCAACAGTTTTATAACGGCGTCGCCGATTGGGCGGCGATCAAGGCCGTCAAGGACGCCGTGCGCATTCCGGTGGTCGCCAATGGCGACTGCGACAGCCCACACGCCGCCCGAGAGATGCTGCGGCTCTCAAGCGCCGATGCGGTCATGGTCGGGCGCGCGGCGATCGGCCGCCCCTGGCTGGTCGGCGATATCGCCCATTATCTCGCCGCCGGGCGGCTTCGCCCGCCACCGTCTCGCGAGGAGCGCGGCGCGCTGGCGCTGGAGCATTTGGAAAGTCTAATCGCCGCGATGGGGCAGGGGTCAGGGCTCCGTCACGCGCGAAAACATCTCGCCGCCTATGCCGACCATGCTGGCGTTGGAAAGCGAGAAGAAGAACAGGCGCCGCGCCGCGCGCTGGTCGTCAGCGACGAACCGCGAGATGTCCGCCGGTTGATCGAACGCCTGTTTGCAATCCCCGAACGCGAGGAAGCCGCATGAACGCCAAGCTGGACCGCGCCGAAAAATCGATCACGCCACCGCTCGCGAGCCGTCTGCGGGTGATCGGCGGCGATGACCGTTCCTGCATTCTGGAGACGTTGCCGCATGTCATCATCGCGCTGCGGAAGGATGGCGTCATCGTCGACGCCAACGCCGCCGCCGAGTCTTTTTTCGAGATCGGCAAGCCCCTATTGATCGGCCAGACGCTGGAGCGCCTGCTGCCTTTCGGCTCCTCGCTTTTGGCGCTAATCGCGCAAGTGCGCGAGCGCGGCGCGGCGATCAACGAGTATAAAATCGACCTCGGGCGCCCTGGTCCGAGCGGCGACCGAAGGGTCGACGTGCATTGCGCGCCGCTGGCTCAAAGCGATTGCGGCGTGCTGGTGGTGCTACAAGAACGAACAATTGCCGATAAAATAGACAGGCAACTGACCCATCAAGGCGCGGCGCGCTCTGTTTCCGGGCTCGCGGCGATGCTGGCGCATGAGATCAAGAACCCGCTGTCGGGGATTCGCGGCGCCGCGCAATTGCTGGAGACCGGCCTTGGCGACGAGGACCGCGCGCTGACGCGGCTGATCTGCGACGAGACGGACCGGATCGTGCGGCTCGTCGACCGCATGGAGGTTTTCTCCGATCAACGGCCGCTGCGACGCGACAAGGTCAATATCCACACCGTGCTCGACCATGTGAAGCAGGTCGCCCGCAGCGGCTTCGCGCGGCATATCCGCTTCACGGAAAATTACGATCCCTCGCTTCCGTCGCTCGCGGGAAATCGCGACCAACTGGTGCAGGCTTTCCTGAACCTCGTCAAAAACGCCGCGGAGGCCATTGGCGACGCTGTCGACGGCGAGATCGAGTTGTCCACCGCTTTCCGCCCCGGCGTCAGTCTTCGCGCCCATGGCTCGAAGCGACCGGTCGGACTGCCGCTGGAGTTTCGCGTCTGCGATAACGGTCCCGGCGTGCCCGACGACATCGCCGGACATTTGTTCGAACCCTTCGTCACCACTAAGTCTTCGGGAACTGGCCTCGGACTTGCACTGGTGGCCAAGATCGTCAACGACCACGGCGGCGTCATAGAATGCGAATCACATCCAAGAAGAACAACCTTTCGAATACTCATGCCCATGTACCGTTAAGAGCATCGATGATAGGTCAGAGACTGGCGGTTATCGCCGCGGCGCCAAAAGCCGATCAAGCGCCGTTCGCGTTGTTTGCGTTCAAGGAACAGGCCGAATCCGTTTTTTCGCGACGGACTTCTGGTCGGGGCTGGGGACAATGCTCATGAACCGTGGCGAAATACTCGTCGCCGACGACGACGCCGCGATCCGCACGGTCGTGGCGCAAGCGTTATCGCGCGCCGGATACGAGGTTCGCACAACCGGCACGGCGGCGACGCTTTGGCGCTGGGTGCAATCGGGCGAGGGCGATCTCGTCGTCACCGACGTCGTGATGCCGGACGAAAACGCCTTCGAATTGCTGCCCCGCATCAAGAAGCTGCGGCCCGAACTGCCGATCATCGTCATGAGCGCGCAAAACACCTTCATGACCGCGATCCGCGCCTCGGAGCGGGGCGCCTATGACTATTTGCCGAAGCCTTTCGACCTCAAGGAACTGGTCGGCATCGTCGGCCGCGCGATGGCCGAGCCGCGCAAGAACGGCGACGCCGGCCCGGCCGAGGAGATCGAGGGCATGCCGCTTGTCGGTCGCTCGCCCGCGATGCAGGAAATCTATCGCTCGCTCGCGCGCCTGATGCAGACCGACCTCACCGTGCTGATCAACGGCGAGTCCGGCACCGGCAAGGAATTGGTCGCCCGCGCGCTGCACGATTACGGCAAGCGCAAGAAAGGCCCTTTCGTCGCCATCAACATGGCGGCCATTCCGCGCGACCTCATCGAGAGCGAATTATTCGGCCACGAGAAGGGGGCCTTCACCGGCGCCGCCCAACGCTCCGCCGGACGCTTCGAACAGGCGGAAGGCGGCACGCTGTTTCTCGACGAAATCGGCGACATGCCGATGGAGGCGCAAACCCGTTTGCTGCGCGTGTTGCAGCAGGGCGAATACACGACGGTCGGCGGGCGCACGCCGATCAAGACCAATGTCCGCATCGTCGCCGCCACCAACAAGGATCTGCGGATTCTCATCCAGCAGGGCCTGTTCCGCGAGGATCTTTATTTCCGGCTCAATGTCG
>JBAWEN010000404.1:0-3467 GCA_049591215.1 Methylocystis sp.
GCGGGAGGCTGCTGCCCTACGGGCGCCGGAGCGCCTGTCGGCGGCGGCAATGCTTTAGGCGGCGCGGCGGCAGGCTTCTTGGCGATAAAATGCGGCAGCGTCGCGCCGATCGCCGCGCCCGCCGCGCCGGCGCCAATCGCGGTGATCGCGCTGGACGACAGAAGGTGACCCTCCGGATTCTTGATCACCAGATTATTGCTCGCGCGATCGACCATCACGCTGTTATGCAGATTCTCGAAGATCACATTGCCCGGCGGCGGGGCGATATAGGCGGGCGTCTGGATGTAGACCGCCACGGGAACATAGACCGGCACGGGCAGAACATAGGGGTCGTAGATCACATAAGGCGGCGGCAGCACGACGAAATCCGGCGGCGGCGGCGGCAGGAAATAGCCGGGCGGCGGCGGCGGCGGCGGAAAGCCGAAAGCCGGATTGTCGAAGTAGAGTTCCGGCCCATCGAGATAGACGATCTCTTCGGGCGGCGGCGGCGGATAGCCCATGTCGACCGGTTGGAAAGCCGGCGGCGGCTCCAGCGCGCTGGCGCGCATGGCGAGCAGACGCCGCGCGTCCGCGACATGCGGCCCGCGCGAATAGCGGCGCAAATAGGACCAATAGGCTTCGGGCGTATCCAGCATCCGCGCGCGGCGCCAAATCAGCGCCTCGCGCCGCGCCGCCAGAATGGCGCGCACGCGCTTGGCCAGCGGATCGCCGGGATAGGCCGCGAGATATTCCTGATAGCCCTGGATCGTATCGCGGTCGATGGCGGCGGCATAAGCGTCTCGCGCTCCAAACTGGGCGATCGGCTTCGAGCGCAACGCGGCGTCGCCGCCGGGACGCGCCGGCGCTTGGGCCGTGCGTTCGAAAAACACGAAGGAGCTGTTGATCGGCGCCGAATTCCACGGGATTTGCGCGCCCTTCGTCATTTCCGAAACGCGCAGCCTGTTTTCGTCAAAAACCTGCATCAGCGGCATTCCGCCGGCGCGGATCATCTCGGCCAGCCCATGCGCATAGGCGCCGTAAGGGCCGGCCTCCGGTGGGGCGATCGTGCCCGGCGCGAGGTTGTAGGCGAGCAGCAGATTGGGGCCCGGTTCGAACAGCGCAAGGCCACCGGCGATCGGTTGGCCCGCCAGCGCGAAAGGATTTTCGCGCGCGGCGTCGAGGACGACGACGGCGGTTTTCAAGCCGAGCGCGGCCAGGGGTTTCAGATAGTCCGACAGGCGCGCGGCGCGCAGGCTAATGTCGGTGTCGCGGGTGATGGCCGCATCCACGGGAATGAGATAATTCTCGCCGTCAAGCTGGAGTCCCAGCCCCGCGAAATAGACGAAAGCCACGGTTTCCGGCCCTGAAGCGCCGGTCTTGTCCAAAAAATCGCGCAAGGCGCGGCGCAGCCCGTCTTCATCAAGGTCGCGCGCGCCGGTCACGTCGAAGCCCGCCGCCTGCAAGGTCTGTGCGATCAGCCCGGCGTCATTGGCGGTGGTCGCGAGCGGATGCCCTTTATAGCCGGCCTCGCCGATCACCAGCGCGATGCGCTTTTCCGCGGCGAACGCGGTGCCGCCACCGAACCAGCCGAACAGCCCGGTGAGTAGCAGGGTGACGAATATTGTTCTTTTCATACCGGCTCCACGCGATGACGAAACATTCAATTTGCCATAAAGTCCAGCGGCGATGAACGCAAACTGAACGCTTACGCTTCGGCCGACGGCGCCGCGGCTTCCGTCATTCGAGTTCGTGGCAAAATACATTTCGAGCTATCGGCGGCTTTTAATCGCAAGCAACGTGAACCCTGGCGTCGTCGCGGCTTACAGCGCCTTGCGGCAAACCGAGCGGATCACCTGGCCGCTCACGCCATATCCCTCGTCGATTTCGACAGTCACCTGTCGGCATTGCGGCTTGCCGGAGTCGCCCCGCGCCAAATCGGCCTGCTCGGCGCCGGGCTCGGCCGCGGCGGCGACATTGACCGCGACGGCTGGTTGTTGGCTCTTGATCAGCAGAACGTCGGCGGCGGCGAGGCTCGCGTCGGCGGCGAGGAAGCAAAGGGTGATTTTCAACACCAGGGCGAAGCGGATGGGGCGCGACGCGAATTTCATCGGATTGAAGGACATGACAGGCTTCCCAATTATCTGGGCGCCGTGTTGCGCCCTTCGGTCGTTCGCTCGTTTGCGAATGTCGCGAAGCTATGGCTTTCCTTGCGAAAAGTTTGTGCGATGGCGCACGGGACGCTCGCCGCCGCGCGAATCTCGCCGCTATCACGCGTCCTGTCGGCGCCAGACGCTCGCGAACCAGCGCTGCTGTTCGCGCGGAAGTCCGGTCGGGCGATAATAATGCTCGATCTCGACAAAGCCCGCTTCGCGCCCATGGCGCCGCCAGCTTTCGGGCGCGTGAAACACGCCGTAGCGCCCATCGCTCCAGCCTTCCTCGTCATCGCCGCGCGGTATCGAACTGAAGAGAACGCCGCCCGGCTTGAGGGAAGCGCGTAATTCCAAAAGCACGCGCGGCAACTCGCCGCTGGGCACGTGAAACAGCGTCGCATTCGCGAAAATGCCGTCAAAAAAGTCTTCGGGCAAATCGAGCATGAGAAAATCCTGTAGCCATACCTCGCAACCGCTGTGCTCGCGCGCCATCTCGACGAAGCGCGGCGCGCCCTCGAGGCCGATCGCGACATGACCGGAGTCGGCGAAGACTTTCAAATCGCGTCCCGGTCCACAGCCGAAGTCAAGCAATGTGAAGGGCGGTTCGCCCTGAATGTGTCGCAACATCGCCGCCATGTTTTGGCTGACGTCGTGATCGCGCGTTCCCTCCCAGAACGCTTCGGCGCGCTGGTTGTAATGGCGCAGCGTGAGCTCGGTGATCTCGCTCGAATCGCGCGGTTTCCGGTCCATTTTGGCGGGCCTTTTTTAAGAGCCCGCGCGCGTTTGCCGCGCGCGGCTTGCTCCACAGTGGAGGCGAATTTGCATGGCGATCCGCGTCCCGAGCGTCCTTTTTTCGTGGTAGAACGCAAAAACCCTCGCGCTTTCCTTACGTCCCGGTCGCCATGTCCGCCGCCACTTTCAACATACGCGTCGCGCCGTCTCTCGCTCTCGTCGACGCGAAGGCTTGGGACGAATGCGCCAATCCCTCGGGACTGGGCGAACCGGAAGCCGCTGGCGAACGATACAATCCTTTTGTCTCTAGCGCATTCCTGCTCGCGCTGGAACGATCGAAATCGGTCGGCGCCGGCACGGGCTGGACGCCCGCGCACGCGCTGGTCGAGGATACGGATGGGCGGTTGGTCGCCGCGGCGCCCGCCTATCTCAAAACGCACAGCCTGGGCGAATATGTGTTCGACCAGAATTGGGCGCGGGCCTACGAACAAATGGGCGGCCGCTATTATCCCAAGGTTCAGGTCGCCGTGCCCTTCACGCCTGTGACGGGTAGGCGATTGCTCGTGGCGAAGGACGCTCCCGTGGGCGCGCGCGAGGCGCTCGTCA
>JBAWEN010000405.1:0-1799 GCA_049591215.1 Methylocystis sp.
GATCCACACTCCTTACTTGATCGGGCCGTTGACCGGCAAACGCTTGCATCTTGGACAAATCCCGCTATAACCCGCGCTTCGCGACGCCTCGGCCGGGGGCTGAACGGAAGCTTGGGATTTGATTCCAGGAGGGCGAAGCCGCCCGTCTTCCCGTGTTCCCGCCTTCGAACTTCCCTTACCGAGCCTTTCCACGAAGGCTCGAAGGGCTCCGCGCCGGGGCGGGCCGCGTAGGTTTATGGAAAGGCTAGGATAATATGGCTCTCTACGAGCATATCTTTCTTGCCCGTCAGGATATTTCGCCGCAACAGGCGGAAGTGCTGACCGGGCAGTTCAAGACCATCATCACCTCGCTGGGCGGAACCGTCGGCAAGGTCGAATATTGGGGCGTCAAGTCCCTCGCCTACCGGATCAAGAAGAACCGCAAGGCCCATTTCACGCTGATGAATATCGACGCCCCACCGGCGGCGATCACCGAAATGGAGCGCCAGGAGAGCCTCAACGAGGACGTTCTGCGCATTTTGACGTTGCGTGTCGAGGAACTCGAAGAGGGCCCGTCGGCGCAGCTGCGCAAGCGGGACGACGACGGTGAACGCGGCGATCGTGGCGATCGCGGCGACCGTCGCCCCCCGCGTGGCGATAGACCCGACCGCGGCGACCGGCCAGAGCGCCGTCCCCGCCGTGACGAAGGCGCGAGACCCGAAGGAGAGGCGATCTAATGACCACCGCAGCCCCCGCCGCCGCGGCTCCCCGCCGCCCGTTTTTCCGCCGCCGCAAGTCCTGCCCGTTCACCGGGACGGGCGCGCCGAAGATCGATTACAAGGACACGCGCCTGCTCTCGCGCTACATCTCCGAGCGCGGCAAGATCGTTCCCTCGCGCATCACTGCCGTTTCGGCGAAGAAGCAGCGCGAACTGGCCAAGGCGATCAAGCGCGCGCGCTTCCTCGGCCTGCTGCCTTACGTGATCCGCTAAGCGCGAACGATCATTTGACATTCGCGGCCGCGCCAAAAGCGCGGCCGTTTTTATTCCAGCCGCTTGCCCAGCCGCCCCGCCAGATCCTGAATGAATTGCCAGGCGACGCGCCCCGAACGGGCGCCGCGAGTGATCGACCATTCCAGCGCCTCGGCGCGAATGGTCTCGGCCGGCGCCTCCAGCCCAAAATGTCCGACGTAGCCGAACACCATGTCGAGATAATCGTCCTGGCCGCAATTGTGGAAGCCGAGCCAGAGGCCGAAACGGTCGGACAGCGACACCTTCTCCTCCACCGCTTCGCTGGGATTGATGGCGGTCGCCCGTTCGTTCTCCATCATGTCGCGCGGCACGAGATGCCGGCGGTTGGAGGTGGCGTAGAACAGCACATTGGCGGGACGCCCCTCGACTCCGCCCTCGAGCGCCGTCTTCAAGGATTTGTAGCTGGTCTCGGGGCCATCGAACGACAGGTCGTCGCAAAAGACGATGAACTGAAACGGTTTTTCGCGCAGCGCCGCGAGCAGGGCCGGCAGGCTCTCGATGTCCTCGCGGTGGATTTCGACGAGCTTCAGCCGCCCGTCGCCCGCCAAGGCGCCATGCGCGGCCTTGACCAGCGAGGACTTGCCCATGCCGCGCGCGCCCCACAGCAGCACATTATTCGCCGGCAGGCCCCGCGCGAAACGTTCGGTGTTGCCTAACAGTTGATCGCGCAGAAAATCGACGCCGCGCAACAGGCCGAGATCGACGCGGCTGACCTTTTGCACCGGCGCCAGTTTCTGCGCTTCAGCGCGCCAGACGAAAGCGTCGGCGCTTGTAAAATCAGGCTTTTCCG
>JBAWEN010000406.1:0-6204 GCA_049591215.1 Methylocystis sp.
GAATGAAATCCATTCGGAGAATTACGAATTTGAAAATGGCGACGTGAGGACGCGTAAGTCCTCATAAAATAAGGGAATCCCCCCGCCGCATCTCTGTGGCGGGGGTAATCCTTCAGTGATTTCATAGAAACCACTTTACCGTGGCTTCCCTTCCGATTTCCCAAGGGGATGTAAACTCACTAACCCTTACAGGTCAATGGGTTTTACCGAAACCGCCTACGGGGAGCGTTAATGCGTGTGTTGGGTTTGGACGTTGGAATCGCTTCAATCGGCTGGGCGCTCATTGAAATTGACGACATTGGCGGCGAGGGGGGAGCCCGAGGCGAAATTCTCGCCGCCGGAGTCTGGAAGTTCGATTCGCCGGAGGAAAAAACTCAAAACGGCTCCAGGCTAAAATCCGAGATACGTCGGAACTTCAGGGGCCAGCGCCGCGTGCTGCGTCGCCGCCGTCAGCGCATGAATGAAATTCGGCGGGTGTTCGCGCGCCATGAACTTTTGCCTCGCGACGATCGGGACGCGCTGAAACGGCCAGGCTTGGACCCGTGGAAACTGAGAACGGAGGCGTTTGAGCGCGCTTTGGGCCCGGTCGAATTCGCCGTGGCGTTAGGTCATATCGCGCGGCATCGCGGATTCAAATCGAACGCGAAGGACGTGAAATCCGCCCAAGCCGCCAATACGAATTCGGCGATGAGCAAGGCCTTCGCCGCGACGAAGGACAAGCTCGCGGGCTTCCGGACTCCAGCGCATATGCTATGCGCCGACGAAAGCTTTCTCGTTTCGGGCACGAGCGTGCGCCGTTTGCGTAATCGCGACGGCGACCATTCTCGCACGCAACTGCGGGAAGATCTTTTGAGCGAAGCCGCCGCTCTCTTTCGCGCGCAAGCCCGCCTGCGGGCCCACCATGCGACGACGGCCTTCGAGGAGGAGTTCACCAAGGCGGCGTTTTTTCAACGCCCATTGCAAGACAGCGAACACATGGTCGGCCGCTGTCCTTTCGAACCCGACCAGAAGCGCGCCCCCAAGCGCGGCTATTCCTATGAGCGATTCCGCTGTCTGTGCCGGCTGAGAAATCTCACTCTGGTCGAGGGGCGCGAGACGCGCGCCCTTTCGGCGAGTGAAATGAACGTGGCGATGTTGGACTTTGGCGCGGATGCGAAGTTCACCTATGCCGTCTTGCGCGAGAAGCTCGCGCTGCCCGTGTCGGTTTCCTTCGCTGGCGTCGCCATCGGAGAGGAGAAAAGGCTGGATTTCGTCGTGAGATCGGGAGCGGCCGCGGCTGGGACTCACAAATTAAGGAGCCTGATCGGCGCCGCGCTAGGGCAAACGATTTGGCGCGACTTGCTGGCCATTCCCGAGCGCCTGGATCGAATCGCCGAAGTTATCTCGTTTCGAAGTAGATATGATCTGATTCGCCAAGATTTGCTGGCGAGTGGTTTCGACGAGGCGCTCACGCGGACGCTCGTGACCGCGGCGAAGGATGGCGGGCTCGATCTCTTCGCCGGCGCGGGTCATGTTTCCGCGAGAGCCGCGCGCAACATCATCCCCGCCCTGATGCAAGGGCTGACCTATGACAAGGCCTGCGCGCGGGTGGGATACGATCACACCGCCAGTCGCGCGCGACACGCCTTCGACGTCGGGGTCTTCGGCAAGGAGGCGTTGGCCCGGATACTCTCGGAAGAGCGTGTTTCACGCCAACTCGTCGATAGTCCGACCGCGCGCAAGGCGTTGATCGAGGCGCTCAAGCAGGTCAAGGCCATCGTCGAGACTTATGGCGTTCCCGATCACATTCACATCGAGTTGGCGCGCGATGTCGGCAAATCCATCGACCGGCGACGTGAGATCGCGCGTCGCGGCGAGGCGCGCGGCAGGCGTAGGGATGAGGTGATAGAGCGGTTCACGCTGGAAATAGGGCGGCCGCCACGCGGCGGTGGGCACGAGGAATTGACGCGTTTCGAGTTGTGGTTGGAGCAAGACGGACGCTGCATCTACAGCGACGCCCGCATCGAGGCGTCGCAACTCGTGGCGGGCGACAACGGCGTGCAAATCGATCACATCTTGCCTTGGAGTCGCTTTGGCGATGACTCCTATTCGAACAAGACGCTGTGCCTGACGCGGGCGAATCAAGACAAGAAAGGGCGCACGCCGTTCGAATGGTTTCAGATGGAGAGAGGTCAGAAGGAATGGGAAGCCTTCATCGCGCGTGTCGATTCGCTAGGGATAGACGGGTTCAAGAAGCGAAATTACAAATTGCGCGACGCCGAGCAGGCGGCGGATAAATTTCGCGCGCGCAATCTCAACGACACGCGTTGGACAAGCCGTCTCCTCTCCGAAGCGTTGCAGCAGCTTTATCCAGTGGTTGAAACGAACGTCGAGGCGCGCCGCGTGTTCGCGCGTCCGGGCGCGCTGACGGACCGTTTGCGCAAAGCCTTCGGCCTGCAATGGATTAAGAAAAACGAGAAAGGCGAACGAGTCCGCGACGACCGTCATCATGCGCTCGACGCGATCATTGTCGCCGCGACATCCGAATCGCTGCTCAACAGAGCGACGCGGCAAATTCAAATGAGAGAGCGCGACGGGCTTCCATTCGAGTTGACGGAGATCCTTCCTCCGTGGACGGGCTTTCGCCAAGCATGCGCCGACGCCCTGGAAATGGTGTTCGTCGCTTGCGCCGAACGAAGGCGCGCGCGCGGCAAGGCTCATGAAGCGACGTATCGGCAAGTCGCGACCCGCGACGGTGAGCGGAAGGCCTATGAGCGCAAGATGGTCGCGGATATCAAGATCGCCGACCTCGAGCGAATTAAAGATCCAGATCGCAACACCGCGACCGTTCGCGCATTGCGCGCTTGGATCGAGGCGGGCAAGCCCGCGGGAGAGCCGCCGCGCTCGCCCAAGGGCGATCCCATCCGCAAGATTCGGCTGGCCGCCAAGAGCAAGGTGAATATTCTGCTGAACACCGGCAATCCAGATCGGCCCGCCGCCGTCGATCGCGGCGACATGGCGCGCGTGGACGTGTTCCGCAAACCCAGTGCGAAAGGAGTGTTCCAATATTTTCTCGTGCCGATCTATCCACATGAGATCGCGATGCTCGCCGCGCCGCCGATGCGAGCGGTGCAAGGAGGAACGGACGAAGAGAATTGGCCGCGAATCGATTCGAGCTATGAATTCATGTGGTCGGTGACGTCGATGACGCTGCTCGAAGTGAGCAGGTCGGACAGTGAAATTATCCGCTGCTACTTTCGAAGCCTCGATCGCAACACGGGCGCGTTGACGGTCTCAACGGTTTCGAGCGAGCTTCCGGTGAAAATGAGAATTGGAACCCGCACGCTGTTCGGGTTGCGGAAATTGCATGTCGATAGACTCGGTCGAGTCCATAAGGTCGAGCGAGAGCAGCGCACTTGGCGCGGAAAGGTATGCGACTGAGGCGCGCGGCGAATCTCGCGTCGACGGCCGTTTCGTTGATGCGCCGCGCCTTGGGAAATCGGCGGGGAAGCCACGGCAGAGGCCGTCGCATGGCTATCATCGATGTTAGTCTAACATGAGAAAGTTGGGCGTCGCGTCGCACGCCGCGCGATGGTTAAGAGCTTGGCCGCCCTTAACTATTGCGCCGCGCGCCAATCTCCGGGAATTGGCGTCGCCCCGCACGGCCGAGGGCGATCAACGATTCCCGCGCCGCGTCATTTGCGCGCCGCGACTTTCGGATTATTGGGCGCTTTCGCCATCAGTTGATCGATCCGGTCGCGCTCGCGTTTGAAATCGGCGAGCAATTTGCCGTCGAACTCGCGGGTGCGCGCCAGTTTGACGCGCATCGGATCGACGAAGTGGCCATTGACCATCACTTCATAATGGAGATGCGGTCCGGTGGAGAGACCGGTCGAACCGAGGAAGCCCACGGTCTGGCCCTGCTTTACGCGCACACCCTTAGCTATATTGCGCGCGAAACCCGACATATGATTATAGGCGGTGATGTATCCATTGGCGTGCTGGACTTCGACGCGCCGGCCATAGCCGCCGTGCCACTCCGCCATGATGACCACGCCATTTCCCGCCGCGAAGATCGGCGTGCCGATTGGCGCGGCCCAGTCGACGCCAGTGTGCATCTTGTAATATCCGAGAATCGGATGGCGCCTGTAACCGAAACCCGAGCGAGTCTCGCCCGTGGCGATCGGCTTGCGCACCAGAAACTTCCGGCTGGAGCGGCCGTTGTCGTCGTAGTAGTCGACGAGACCGTCGTCCGGCGTTTGGAAGCGGTAGTAGCGATAGGTTTCGCCGCGCGTCGTCAGCGAGGCGTATAGCAAGGCGTCGCGCCCGCCGGTTTCTTCGCTATCGTCATAGAACACGTTCAGCGAATCGCCGCCCGCGACGCCGCGCTGCAGATCTATGTCGTTGGCGAACACGCGGACAAGTTCGCTGATGATCGGACGCGGGACGTCCTGCTTGAGCGCGGTCTCATAGAGCGAATCATAGAGGCGTATGCCGCCGGAGTCTTCGTTGTCCTCGCCGTCCTCGTCCTCTCCGCCGGAGACGCGCGGTTTTGGCGCGGCCTTGGCTGTCGTCTTCGGGGCCGCGACCACCTGCATGAAGTCGCCGCGATCCGTGGCCGCGACCATGGAGTCGAGTTGCTCGTCGTTGTACACGGAGACGCGGGCCAACTGCATTTCCTTGCCCGAACCATCGAAATCGGCGAATAAAAGCTTGACGCGCTGGCCTTCGCGGACCGGTTCCGCGCGCCGGCCCTTATACGCGGCCATGACGCCGGCGACCCGGGCCTTGGGCACGCCATTGGCCGCGAGCAGATCGGCGAGAGTCTCGCCACGCCGCGCCACCGCGAGCTTTTCCTCCATTTGTGTCGGTTGCGCCGTGTCGCGTGGCGTGATCGTGACATTTTCGGGCACCATGCGCACTTCTATCGAGGAGAACGGCGCGGACAATGTCGTCGGGGCCGTTCCTCCCGGCGCGGCATAGCCCAGCGCCAAGGGGTCGAGCGTCGCCCGACTGGTCCGGGAAAGCAGCATTTGGCCCGGCAGCGGCAACGAAGCCTTTGACCCAGCGGCGAGAGTCGTTTTCGACTGCTCCACGACCTGGGCCTGGCTTTCCTCTAATGTTAACGACGCGCTCTGGCGCTCGATCGGCGTCGCGATCAAATCGCGGGTGACGAACGAGACCTCCGCGTCGTCGGGCGCGATATCGGATTCGCTGAGATTGTCCGCTGTGTAATGCGGATCGCTGGTCAGCTTTAGTGGATTGAAAGACGGCACTTCATCCGCGAAACTGGTTGGCGTCAGCGTCAGCGTTGTCGCGACATGGGTGAAGCTCTTGGTGCGAACCACCTCCTTGTCGCCGGATTTCGCCGTCGTCGCCGTGCGAAAGGTCTGTTTGGCCGCGACAACATCGACGGCGCGCATAATGCGGTCGCCCTTTCTGGGATTCACCGTCTGGCTGTCGCGATCATCCTTGCGCGTGATTTGCGCGCGTGTCGGCGCCTCCGCGAAGCGTGTCTGTTGATCGAGCGCCGTGTAAGCGGCGGCGCTGATCAACAACGCTCCCGACAGGCCCGTGAGAACGGTGCCCATCAGCCAACGAATCGACACACGGCGGCGGTCGTCGGCCGAATGGCGACGGCCATCGGCTTCAATCGCGGGCTCATCGCCGATGTCCGCCCAGGCTATGCTCGTTGTCGTGGGGAAGCCGAAGCGCCCATTCGCGAAAGCGGTCATTCGGCGGAGTCGCGGTTTGCATTATGCATCAAATCATTGGCCTGCTCGGTTGCCGCCCATTATTCGCGCGCCGCCCATGCGAGGTTTTCCCGCTAATTGGCTGCGCGAATATCTTGTTAAGCCGTTACAAATTACGCGACGTTAGCCCGCGAAGGAACCCTACGAGCAAACAGATTTGTGACGGAACCTCCGCATTATGGCTCAATTTGGGCGTTCTCCGCCCGCGGCGGGCGTGACGGACCACGCAAAGCCGCGCCGATCCGGGAAAATCGAACCTCGGCTCACTTTTTTTACGGAGGCGTGTTGACAGGGCTGTGTGGTGGGTCTTATAACGCATTCATCGACGGCGGCGCTGCCAACGAACAGCGCCCGAAGTCGTGTCTTCGTCTTTTGGTGACTACAGCCACCCGGCTGGATTGTCGGGACGATGACGCGTCTTTGAGATTGTCGGATGTCCCGGTTGGGGCGTTTGGTATTCGCTGTCACGGAC
>JBAWEN010000407.1:0-4856 GCA_049591215.1 Methylocystis sp.
GCCGACGGTCGGCCAGCGAGAAGGCGCCGCCGAGCGCCATGACCAACGCGCCGATCCAGATCAGCGTCACCAGCGGCTTGTAATAAATTCGCGCGTCGATGCTTCCGTCGTCATGCGCCTCGCCCAGCGCCGCATAGACCTGGCCGAGCCCCAGCGTCACGATGCCGGCCTCGGTGCGCGCCGTCTTGCGGGCGGGATAAAAGCGCTTGGCCGGCTCGATCCGGGCGACGGTCTGGCCGTTGGAGCGCACCGCCATCACGGCGTAGGATTCGGAGTAATTCGGCCCGGCCCGCGCGGCCATGTCTTCAAGGACGATTTTATAGGGGCCGACCTCGGCATAATCGCCGACGCGCATCGTCGTGATGTTTTCGACGCCCCAGCCGGTCGCGGCGAGGCCGAGCAGCGTCAGCCCCATGCCGGCGTGAGCGAAGGCGGCTCCAAACACCGATAGCGGCAGCCCAAGGAGACGCCCGAGCGCGGCGCGGGGATCGGCGGCGCGTGTGGTCGCGCGCTGCGCGAGATCGCTCAAGGAGCCGACGACGAGATAGACCGCGACGGCGGCCGCGGCGACCGAAAGATAGGGCGCGCCATTAAGCGCGCCGAAGGCCGCCAACGCCGCCACGCCGACGACGAAGGCCACGCGCAACCGCGCCAGCGCCGCGGAAAGGTCGCCGCGCTTCCAGGCCAGCATCTGGCCGATAGGCATCAGCAAAGCCAGCGGCAGCGCGATCGGGATCAGCACCGTGTTGAAGAAGGGCGCGCCGACCGAGATTTTTTCGCCGGTGATCGCCTCCAGCGCTAGCGGATAGAGCGTGCCGATGACGACCGTGGCGCAGCAGGTGGTGAGCAGAAGATTGTTCAAAACCAGCGCGCCCTCGCGCGAGATCGGCGCGTACAGCCCGCCGACCGGCAAGGCGCCGGCCCGCAGCGCGAACAAAGCCAGCGCGCCGCCGATGAAGAACACCAGGATCGCCAGAATGAACACGCCGCGCTCGGGGTCGCTGGCGAATGCGTGAACCGAGGTGAGCACGCCCGAGCGCACCAGAAACGTGCCAAGCAGCGACAGCGAAAAGGCGAGGATCGACAGGAAAATCGTCCAGACCTTCAACGCTTCGCGCTTCTCCATCACCGCCGCGCTGTGAAGCAGCGCCGTGCCGGCGATCCACGGCATTAATGACGCATTTTCGACCGGATCCCAGAACCAGAAGCCGCCCCAGCCCAGGGTGTAATAGGCCCAGTACGAACCCATCGCGATGCCGAGCGTCAGACTGATCCAGGCGAACAGCGTCCAGGGCCTAACGAAGCGCGCCCAGGCGGCGTCGATGCGCCCGCCGATCAGCGCGGCCGCGGCGAAGGAAAACACGATGGAGAAGCCGACATAGCCGAGATAAAGCAGCGGCGGATGGATCGCGAGACCGGGGTCCTGCAGAATTGGATTGAGGTCGCGGCCCTGCCAGGGCGCGGGAGACACGCGCGCGAAAGGGTTGGACGTCAGCAGGATGAACAGCAGGAAGGCCGCGCCCAACAATCCCTGGACGCTTAGCGTGTCGGCGCGCAGCTTTGCTGGCAGAGCCGACGAGAACAGCGCGATCAGCGCGCCGCAGAGCGACAGCACCAGCACCCACAGCAACATCGAGCCTTCGTGATTGCCCCACACGCCGGAGATTTTATAGATCAGCGGCTTGCTCGAATGGGAGTTCTCGATGACGTTGACGAGCGAGAAATCCGAGACGACATGCGCATAGGTCAGCGCGCCATAGGCGAACGCGACCAGAAGAAATTGCATCAGCGCCGTCGGGCGCGCGACGCGCATCAGCGCGCCATCGCCGAGCCTCGCGCCGGCGAAGGGGATGACGGCTTGCGCCAGCGCCAGCGCGAACGCCAGAATTAGAGCGAAGTGGCCGGTTTCGACGATCATATGCGCCTCATTTCTTCTCGCCCTGCCATACGCCCTGTTTCTTCAGCGCCTCCGCGACATCGCGCGGCATGTAACGCTCGTCGTGCTTCGCCAGCACGCTGTCGGCGCGAAATTTGCCGTCGCTTCCGAGCACGCCGTCGGCGACGACGCCCTGGCCTTCGCGGAAGAGATCGGGCAGCAGGCCGGTGTACGTGGCCGCGAGCTCCTTATCATTGTCCGTGATGACGAAGCTCACATCGCGGCTCTCGCCCTTGACCAGCGAACCCTGTTTCACCAGTCCTCCGATTCGCAGGCGCGCGCCCGGCGCCGGGTGTTTTTCGGCGAGCTGCGTCGGCGTATAGAAGAAGACGATATTGTCGCGCAGCGCGAACATGATCAGACCCGCCGCCAAGCCCAGAACCGCCAGGGCGCCGAAAATCAGCGTCAACCGCTTCCCCTTGCGCGTCATGCTCCCGCTACCTCTCGATATTCAGTTCGGCCGCCAGCGCCTCGACGCGCGCTAAATCGGCGGGTTTGCCCGCGAGCGCCTTGCTTGCGTCGCTGAACGCGGCTTTGGCCTTTTCCGGCTCCGACAGAGCGCCATAGGCGCGAAGTAATTTGAGCCAACCCTCGACATCATCGCCGTTTTGCGCGAGCCGCCCGGCCAAGCGCTCCACCATGGAGCGGATGAAGGCCCGCTGATCGGCCATGGGCATCGCTGCGACGGCCTTGCCCTGTTCGCTGGCCGGGCCTTCGCCGCTTAATTTACCGGCTTCGCCGGCTTGCGCTCCTTGACTCGCCTCGCCTTTCAGCTTTTCGATCTGCGCGCGCACGAGATCGCGGTAGCCGGCGTTGGCGGGCGCGTCGGCGAGCAGTTTGGACCACAATTCGTCCGCCTTGGCCGTATCCCCGTCCTGCGCGGCGGCCAAAGCTTGATAATAGCGCGACATCGGATGCGTCGCGTCCAAGGCCAGCGCCGCGTCGAAAACGCGGCGGGCGTCCGGCGTCACCTCCCCTTGGGCCGCCATCACATAGGCTTCGCCGAGAGCGGCGTAGCGGGTCGGGGTCGACCCGAGCAGGCGAAGCGCCTCGACATAGGCGTGTATGGCGTCGTCATAGCGGCCATTACGCAAATAAAACGGCGCCACCACTTCGAAGCCGCGCCCGTCGTCGGGATGCTCGGTTAGATGCGCCTCGATTTGGGCCACGGCGGTGGAGAGGTCGGAATGAGGCGGCGCCGCCGCGAGCCGCGCGGCCAGCGGCATATCGGGCAAGCCCGCGGCGCCGACGGAAAAATACAGCGGAATGGCCAGCGCCGGCACGAGTAGCAGCGTCGCCAGAGCCGCGACGACCCGCGTCTTGCCGTTGGAGGGCAGGGCAGCCGCGCCGTCGGTCTCGCTGGCGCGCAGCAGCCGGCGAGCGGCCTCCACCCGCGCGCCCTCGGCGTCGGCCGGATCGAGCAGGCCCTCGGCGCGCTCGCGCTCGATTTCGGCCAGTTGCTCGCCAAAAAACGCCCTGTCGGTCGCCGCGTCGCTCGCGGAGGCGCTTTCGGCGGCGAGCGGCGCGAGCACGGCCAGCACGGCGGCGCCGGTGAGAAAGACGAAGATGAGCCAGATCATGCTGGGTTGTTTAGAGGGTTGCGCCGGTGTTTGGAAGCGCCGCGTGACATTGGCGCGAAAGCGCGGATATCAATGCAACCGGGCGCGGACGGGGCCGGCCTGGACGCAGCGGCGATTCAACCCCGATATAGTTCTCGCCCCTGAGAAACGTAAGATTTTATTCACCGTCAAGCGGTGAAAGCGCAGGAGCGCGGCGTCGCCTTCGACGGCGACGACGTAAAGACCGAGGCGACGCCGCTACCGATCATGGCGTTGCGTCGCTCGTTGCGCTTTCAGACCGCCCGGGAAAAATAGGACGAGGAAACGGTCGCGACACCGCTTCGCTCGTCGTTCGCGCCGAACCAACCCTTCGCCCGCGGTTAAGCGGCTTTGCGCGCGTGTTTCTGCGAAGGCTTATGCGCTGGCTTGGCCGCCAGGGCGAGAGCGGGCTTCGGCTCGGTCGAATCGGCCGCGGCCCGCGATTCCGCGGTCTTGGGCTCGCGCGGTTCCGCGGTCTTGGGCTCGGTGGTCAAAACGGCCTTGGGTTCGACGCTCGCGGCGACCTTGGCCGGGGCCTTGGCGTCGGCTTTCGCGGCGGCCTTTATCGCGGCCTTGGCCGGGGCTTTGGCGTCGGCGTCGGCGTTCGCGACCTGTTTCGCCTCGGCCTTCGCGGCCGTCGCGCCCTTCTTGAGCCGACGCTTCACGCTGACCCACAATTCGCGCATCTCTTGCGCCGCGACGCTGCTTGGATGCAGTTCCGCGACGCCAAGCCCGTGCCGGGCGGCTTCCTGATAATCCACTCGCGCGGAAACCATCGGGGCGAGCAATCCGCCCATCGCCTGCAACGCCTTGGCGCCCTGTTCGACGCGGGCGCTCTGCTGGGCCGGCGGGATTTGATTGAGCAAGAAAATATATTCCTTGCCGGCTTCCTTGACTTTCGCGCGGGTGACTTCGCTCGCCCATAAATCGAAGACATTCGGCCGCGCCGGAATGACGCACAGATCCGCGGCGCGGATGGCCGCCGCGAGATTTTCGCTATCCTCGCCCGGGGCGTCGATCACCACCAGCGTGACGCCCTTCTTTTCCAGGGCTTCGAGCGCCTTCACGAGCTTCGACGCGGGAATATGTTCAACCGCGATTTCGCTCTGGCCCCGCAACTTCGACCATTTGACGAGAGACTGCAGCGGATCGAGATCGATGACGAACACCCGTTCGCCGGCGTGTTTCGCGGCGACGGAAATGTTGCTTGCGAGTGTGCTTTTGCCGGCTCCGCCCTTTTGCGTGACGAATGCGATTGTGCGCATGTTCGTAGATCCGTGTTGGAGGTTTGGTGTTGACGCCGCGCCGAACTCCACGCTGAA
>JBAWEN010000408.1:0-4620 GCA_049591215.1 Methylocystis sp.
CGCCATGGCCGCCGGCGTGACGCTCGCGCGCGACGGTCTGGACGCCTTTCGCGATTTCATGAATCTGACCTTGGAACGGGAAGTCGAGGCCGGGCGCCGGGACGACGTTTTACGGATCGACGCCGCGATCACCTTGCGCGGAGCCTCGACGGAGTTCGCGCGGGGGGTTGGATTGGCTGGACCGTTCGGGCAGGGGAATAGCGAACCTATTTTCGCGATGCCTGCCCTAACGGTGAGCTACGCCTCGGTGGTCGGAACCAATCATGTGCGGGCGCGACTGCGCGCTGGCGACGGAGTGGAGATCGACGCGATCTGCTTTCGCGCCCTTGAATCGCCGCTCGGCGAGGCCTTGCTGCGGGGGAGGGGCCAGAGCTTTCATGTCGCGGCGCGCGTGTCGTTGGGCTCGTTTCGGGGCAATGAAAAGCTCGACGCGCAGATCGTGGACCTCGCGCTCCGAAACGCCTGACATTAACGGCCGTTAATCAACTCAGATTCCACCCGAACCAGGGCCGACGCCCCGGCTATTCCCCCGGATTTGGTCCAAGACACGGATCTAGGCCGCATTTTCGTCGCAATCGCGAGGCTCTCTAGCCGCTAGACCGTGGCCCATTGTTCCATTTGGGGGCTCGGGCAATGTTAACGTGGCTGTAATGAAATTCAGACAGTCTGCGTGATTGCGCGCGGGCGGGGCCGCGGAAGCGTTGCCGGCTTGGGCCGGGGCGGCGCTTTCAAGTGAACGCAAGGACCGTGCGATGCAATTGATTGGCGGCGGAATGCATGTGTCGGAGATTATGACTTCCATCGATTCCTCGCGCATTTCGTTCGCGCCCGCGTCGCCGTCGAAAAAATCCGCCGCCCTGCTGGCGATGCTGGCGTTCTCCGGCTGCGCCGCCGCCCCGCCGCCCGCTCAGCGCTACTCGAGCCGCGAGCAAGGCGCCATTGATCCCCGCTACGGCGTGCGTCCAAGCCCCCGCGTCGTCGCCGATGGCGAGGAGGTGCCGCAAGGGGGCGGGCGCTATCAGGTCGGCAAGCCATATCAGATCGCCGGCAAGACCTATGTTCCGAGCGAGAAGCCCTATGCGGTCGTGGGAGCGGCTTCATGGTACGGCTCGGATTTCCATGGCCGCAAGACAGCCAATGGCGAAGTTTTCGACCGCGCTTCGCTCAGCGCCGCGCATCCGACGATGCCATTGCCGAGCTATGCCCGCGTCACCAATCTGCGCAATGCGCATTCCGTCATCGTGCGCGTTAACGATCGCGGCCCCTATCATGGCGGCAGGGTGATGGACGTTTCGGAGCGCGTCGCCGAGGCGCTGGATTTTCGATCCACCGGCACCGCGCGTGTAAAGGTGGAGTGGGTGGGACGCGCCGAGCTTTCGGGCTCCGACACCAATAAACTATTGGCGTCGCTGCGCACGGACGGCCAACCCGCCACGCTCGAGGGATTTGAATCCTCCGTGATGGTCGCCGAGCGCGAGGCGCCGGTGCGGACCGCCTATAATGAGCCTGCGCGGCGCGAATTCATTGATGGCGGGGACGGAGCCGCTCGTTCCTATGCGCCGGCCTCGGAGACGCAGAGTCGTTCCGGTCAGGACGACATGACCGCTCTGGTCAAGAGCGTCGACGGGGAAGCCGACAATACGGGCTCGACCTCAACGAGGGCGGGTTCGCGCTCGTCGCGGGCGGCCGCCCCGCTGCCGCCCACCCGGCCGTTCGATCTCGGTGGCGCGTCAAGTCAAAAGGGCGTCAAGCAGGCGGCAAATTAGGCCGGGCGCTTTTTTTCGAAGTTTCATGGCCTGGCGTCTTTAATAATCGAGAGGAAAGGTTACTTTCGCGCTTGGAGCCAGCTGACCGATTGCGTTCCGAGCGGCGGCGCGGCATTCTTTGTTCGTCGCGGCCGAAACCAAACCGGCGCCAAACGGAATCAAGCACGTGCCAAATCAGATTGTCGGATATTTGCTATATATTGCCGTGGTCGCGCAGTTCTTGCTCGTGGCGGAAGCGCCAGCGCGGGCGCAGGGTTTCCAGACGAGCTTCGCCAGCGCGATTCTGATCGACGCGGGTTCGGGCGCCGTTCTCTACGAGAAAGCGCCCGACGACTTGGTGACGCCCGCCTCCACGGTCAAGATCATGACCGCTGAACTGGTTTTTCGCGAACTCGCGGAAGGACGCTTGAAGCTCGACGACGAATTCATCGTGTCGGAGCACGCTTGGCGCGACGGCGGCACGAGGGCGGGCGGGTCGGCGATGTTCCTCCAGGTCAACTCGCATGTGCGCGTAGAGGATTTGATCCGCGGGCTGGTGATCGATTCTGGCAATGACGCGGCGATCACGCTCGCCGAAGGCGTCGCCGGCGCGGAAGAGGCCTTCGTGATGCGCATGAACAAGCGCGGTTCCGAGCTTGGACTGACCAAGTCGAGTTTCGGCAACCCATGGGGGCAGGCCGGCCCGGATCAAAAGGTCACGCCGCGCGACATGGCGCGGTTGGCCGATCATGTGATCAAAACCTATCCGGACTATTACCGCTATTTCGGCGAAAAGGAATTCCTCTGGAACAAGATCAAGCAGTCGAACCGCAATCCGCTGCTGACGATGAGCATTGGCGTGGACGGCCTCAAGACCGGCAGTATCGATGAGAAAAGCGGCTTTGGCATTGTCGCCTCGGCGGTGGAGGAGGGGCGGCGGCTGATCCTCGCGGCCTATGGCGCGCGCTCCGCGAAGGATCGCGCCGAGGAAGCGCGCAAACTCCTGCAATGGGGATTCCGCAACTTCGAGGAAAAGGATCTGTTCAAAGCCGGCGAGACGGTCGGTTCGGCGCAGGTCTACGGCGGCGCCAAGGGAAGCGTGGCGCTCGCGGCCGAACAGGACGTCAAGGCGCTATTGCAGCGTGGAAGTTCGGAAAAGCTCTCCGGCAGGATCGTCTACGAGGGGCCGGTCGTCGCGCCGATCGAGGCGGGAGCCAAGATCGGTCGGATCGAGATCAAACGCGGCGCGCTTGTCGTGCTCGACATGCCGCTGGTCGCCGCCGAAAGCGTCGAGGAGGGCCCGCTTTACAAGCGCGCCTTCGACGCCGCCTATGAATACGCGGCTAGCGCGATCCACGTGCGTTTGAACAAAAAGCATTGAGCGCGCCGACCAATTCGCTCCGGGGCCGTCTCATCACTTTCGAGGGAGGCGAGGGCGCCGGCAAATCGACGCAGATTCGGCTTCTCGCCGGCAGGCTGGCTCAGGCCGGAGTCGAGATCGCGGCGACGCGCGAGCCGGGCGGGTCGCCGAACGCCGAGCGGTTGCGCGAGTTTCTGCTTTCGGGACGCGCCGCGCCGCTGGGGGCCCTCGGCGAAGCGGTGTTGTTCGCCGCCGCCCGGATAGATCATGTCGATAGTCTGATCGGGCCGGCGCTGGAGCGGGGCGCTTTCGTGCTGTGCGACCGCTTCATGGATTCGACGCGCGCCTATCAGGGCGCCATGGGCAAGGCCGATCCACGCATGATCGCCCTCCTGGAAAAAGCCGCGCTCGGCGATCTCAAGCCCGACCTCACCGTCGTGCTCGACTTGCCGGCGCGCGAGGGGCTCGCGCGGGCGGCGCGCCGACGCGGAGCGACGACGCCGCCGGATCGTTTCGAGCGCGAGGAAGTCCCTTTTCACGAGGGGTTGCGCGACGCCTTTCTCGACATCGCCTCCAGTGAAGCGGACCGTTGCTGCGTCGTCGACGCGCTGGCGCCGAAGGAAGAAGTCTCGCAGGCGATCTGGCGGTTGGTCGAGGCGCGTTTTCTCGCGCCCGCCGTGCAAGCGCAATGAGCAAGGAGCCCGCCGCCGCGCCGGAAAGCGACCGGTTCGAGGGCGCGCCGCACCCGCGCGAGACGCTGGCGTTTTTCGGCCATGCGGCGGCGGAGCAAGCCTTGCTGACGGCCTACCGCCAAGACAGAATGGCGCAGGCATGGATTTTGGGCGGCCTTGAGGGCGTCGGCAAGGCGACTCTGGCCTGGCGGCTCGCGCGCTTCCTGCTGGCCCATCCCGATCCGGCGGCGCCGGAGGTTCAACGGGCCGAGTCCCTGTTCGTGCCCGGAGAGGCGCCAGCGGCGCGGCGGATCGCCGCGATGGCGCTCGCGGACGTGTTTCCGCTGCGGCGAAGCTGGAACGAGAAGACCAAAAAACTCTTCACCGAGATCCGCATCGACGATGTGCGCGAGATCATCCACGCCTTTCATCAGGGATCGGGAACCGGCGGCTGGCGCGTCGCCATCGTCGATTGCGCCGACGACCTCAACCGCTCCAGCGCCAACGCGCTGCTCAAACTGATCGAGGAACCGCCCGAACGCGCGCTGTTCTTGCTAATCGCGCACCAGCCGGGACGCCTGCTGCCGACCATCCGCTCGCGGTGTCGCAAGCTGATGCTGGGGCCGCTGGCGCCGCCCGACGTAGCGCGAGCCGCGCGGGCGCTGGGCGGTCCTTACGCGGCGACTCCGACCGATGTGATCGACGAGGCGGCGGCGCACGCGCGGGGCTCGGTGCGCGAGGCGCTGCGTTTGCTCGACGGCGACGCCATCGCCTTCGACCGAACGCTGCGCGCCATGTTCGACCGCCTGCCGCAAATCGACTGGAGCACCGTCCACGCCCTCTC
>JBAWEN010000409.1:0-2966 GCA_049591215.1 Methylocystis sp.
GGCGACGAGATTTTCGCCGATAAGATCGGGGTCATGCTGGCGCGCGACCTGTCGAAGATCTACCCCGGCGCGCGCTTTGTCGTCGATGTGAAATCGACCGGCCTGTTCGCGACCGATCCCGTGTTGATCGAGCGCGGCGTCGTCGCCGACTATTGGAAAACCGGCCACTCCTATATCAAGCGCCGCGTCAGTGAAACCAAGGCGCTCGCGGGCTTCGAGAAATCCGGGCATTTCTTCTTCAACGCGCCGGTCGGGCGCGGCTATGACGACGGCTTGCTGACGGCGATTCACGTGCTGGAGATGCTGAACCGCAATCCCGATAAATCGATGGCGGAGCTTTACGCCTACCTGCCGAAGACCTGGGGCTCGCCCACCATGTCGCCGCATTGCGGCGACGAGGTCAAATACGGCGTCGTGGAAAAGGTGACCGCGCGCTTCCAGGCCATGCAGGCGCAAGGCGTCCCTTTTCTCGGCGGCCCGATTCGTGACCTCGTCACGGTGAACGGCGTGCGCGTGACGGTCGGCGACGGCACCTGGGGCCTTGTGCGGGCGTCCTCGAACAAGCCGGAGCTGGTGGTGGTGGTCGAAAGCCCCGCCTCGGAATCGAGGATGCGCGAAATGTTCAAGGCGGTCGACGAAGTGCTGCGCGAAAACCCGGAAGTCGGCGCCTATAACCAGACGATCTGACGCGAACGGCGGCGCCGGGCGTCGATTTTCCCGGCGGCCGAGCAAGACCCGCCCCGTCCCCAGGTTCAGGCGAAGCGCCGCCGCCTAATATGAGATCAATATTTGGCGATGACCGGAGCCGGAACGCCCCAGTCGAAATGGTGGTTCAGGCCCGCGCGGACGATTTGGCCGTCGGCGCGGGAGCGAAATTGCGTCGCGACCGCGCCGGAAATGGCGCCGGCCGCCGGATTTATAGATATTTGAGGCATTGAGATATTGATGCCCCCGAGATCGTAATAGAGATATTCGGCCTTTGCGCTCCAATTCGGCATGAACATCCATTCCAAACCGCCGCCGACGGCATAGCCGACGCGAGTTTTGGAAAAGGAAGCCGCCCCGCCGCTTACGCCGACGGCTGCTCCCGTCGGATCGACATTTATGGCTTCGCCGGTCGCGGCCAGATTCGTTTGACCGTATGCAAGACCACCGGAAGCGAAAAGCAACACGCTTGGCGTGAAGAGATAGCCGGCGCGTCCGCGGACCGTGCCGATATAGTCGAGCTTCGCGGTGGCGGACAGCGCGCCGAGAAGGTTGTTAGCCGGGAAATTGATGCTTGGCGCGGCGCTGACCGCGGTCGTCGTGCCGCTGCCGCCAGCGACACCCTGGAAGTCCGCCTCCAAACCCGCGAGGAATCTGTTGGTGACTTGGTAATTGTACCCGACTTGCCCTCCCCCGATGAAGCCGGCGTTGCTCTCGCCGAAGGCGCCTCCTCCGAGCCCCGCCGCCGCCGGATCGAACCCGGCCGCGATCGGATAGGTCGAATAGTAGATGCTGTTATTGGCGCCGAAGGCCACGCCGGCGTTCAAGCCGACATAGAGCCCAGACCAAGCGGGACGGGGCGGCGCGACGGAGGGCGGCCCTTTTTTGTTGGGCGGATTTCCCTCCCCTTCGCGCGGATTGACGCCTTCGTCGGTCGCATCGGCGGCCAGGGCCAGGAAGTCCTTGAGCGGCGACGCGGCGTTCGGTTGGGGAGCGAGGATTGGGTCGAAAACATTGGCCGACAGAGGACCACTGAGCGTCACGCGAATGGCGGTGGGCTCCATCGGTTTGAAGTGACGATCCATCTGGCCGATCGCGCAGACGGCGGCCGGCGCCACTGAGTTCTGGCAAGGCGCGTAAAGCGGGTCGGTCGGCAGAAGCGAACCGTAAGCATAGGTGATTTGGTCCGATCTCGAATTGAGCAGATTGAAGGCGTCGATCTGCAGCTTCAACCCGTTTTCCCAACGGTAGCCGCCGCGCACATCGACCCAACCGGCCGCGGGCGCCTTGAAGTAGCCGTCCTCGGTCAAGGGATAGGCGGCCTTGAACCGGAATTTCAATGCGCCGAACCAGCCGGTCTGTTCGCCGAGTTCGACCGCGATCGACGCGACGACCGGCGGCGCCTCCGGGATGTAATTGCCCGGCGCGTTGCCGAGATAAGTGAAGTAACCGATCGTGTTCGGCGTGAGAAGCGACGCATAGACCGCGGTCTGCGGCATGTCCCAGCCGCGGGAGCGCGCATGGCTCAGCGAGAGATCGCCGTCGAAGCGCAACCAGTTGTTGTATGTATAGCGATTGGTGAGTTCGATGCCGTAACGCCGGCTCGGGCGTCCGAACAAAGTCGTGCCGGTGTCGCCGTCGAACTGGCTTTCCGAGTCGAAATTGAGCCACCAGAAGGTCATGGTGGAATCGAGTCCGTCGATGAATTTGCTGCGCGCGCCGATTTCGGCGCCACGCGATTTCACCAGCAGCGGAATGGGCGTCGCCTGCGAGCCGTCGGGCGGATTCAGAGTCGTGACGGTTCCACGCGCGTCGGTCGAGTGGAAACCCTCACCGAAATTGAGGAAGAATTCGGTCTTCTCCCATGGACCCAGCACGACGCTGGCCTTCGGACTGTCGAAAACGGCGGCCTTCGACCCTGAATTCCATGGGCCGGTCCAAATCGGCAGCGCGCCCAATGTGCCGAAGGGCATGGCCGTCGGGGCCGCGAGCGGGTTCTGATAGTCGCCGATGCTCGCCGCGAAAAAGTCGCCGCGAAGGCCCGCCGTCGTCCGCAGCCAGGGGCTCCATTTCACGGTGGTGTCCGTCCAGACGCCGACATTGCCCTCCGCGGCCTGGTCGTTGGTGAGCGTGTCGTAAGGCATCGTCTGATAGGTGTCCTGCAAGCCGACGCGGATATTGTCGTAGCGCGATTGCAAGCCGATTCGCGTCTCCATGGGGAAGCCAGCGAATTCGTAATTCCACCCGTGTTCCGCCTTCAA
>JBAWEN010000410.1:0-3147 GCA_049591215.1 Methylocystis sp.
GCGCGGGGCGGAGGCCGCGAGCGCCGCGAAACCCAGCGTTCCCGCGGCAAGCGCCGCGAGCTGAACCGCGGAGTAGGCGTCGCAGGCGGACAGGAGATAACGCGCGGGGGCGACCGTCGCCGCGAAGCACGCCGGAAACGCGATCAGCGCGCCGCCGGCGAACCAGCCCATTGGCGCGCGCATCCTGGCCCCGTCGACAACGAAGAGCATTGCGAGACCCGCCAGCATCACCGCGAAAAACGGCAGATTCTCGAGACTAATGGCGATCGACAACGCCATCGCCAGACTCGCCGGCGCCATCGCCCGCGCATCCTTGGCGTCCAGTCCGCGCAGAAAAAACCCGAGCGACGCCAGCAGCAGGACGATCTGAGGCGCGTGGTGATCGATCCGTCCCGGAACGAATTGCAGGAACACCGCGCCAGAGAGAAGACCGAGCAACACCGCGACATGTTTCGACGCGGATGGCGCCAGAATTTTGGAGAACCAGGCCAGAAGGCCAAACAACGTCGCCAGCAGCGCCAGCGGAAAGACCAGCCGTGTCGCGCGCTCGGCGTGATCGACGTCGAGAAACAAGCGGAAAAACAGCTCCAGTCCCGCGAGCGGAACGTCGACGATGCGCGACCAATGGCTGAAAACCCCCATCGGCGGATCGAACCGCCACGCCGTCATGTCGAACCAGGATTGCCCGGCCAGCAGATCGCGCGCCTGGACCGCGCGCATGGCGTCGTCCGTGTCAAAAAAATGCCCCGTGCTCCAGACCTCTCGCGCCTGCGAAAAAGTGATTCCGACGGCCGCCAGAGCGGCGAGCGCGACGGTCCCCCAGAGCGGAAATTCGGCGATGCTCGATTTTAAAGCGCTCAAGTCCCAGGCCGCGGCGCGCTTCATCAAATGCGTTTTCGCCACGTCCGAGAACAGCAACATGCGACGCGCCGCGAAATTGAAGAGAAATACGAAGCCGGCCGTTGGAATTTTGGCGAGCGGAATCGAAAGCCCGGCCTGCTCCACGAAAGTCTTCATCAAAATTTCGTTGAGCAGCAAACCGATCAGGCCGGTCACGAGAAAACCGAATATTTCCTGTGACGGGCGCAAACGCCTAGCGTCGCCGAATACATAGCGAACGCTCAGCCAATAAACGAGCCCGAGGCCCGATGTGAAGCCGATCGCCGCCGCGACAAGGTAATTGACGCCGAGCGCCTTGTTGAGAAACACCATCGTCCCGGCGTCGAGCGCCAGGGCGCCGAGGCTCGCGATCCCATATTTGAAGAGATCGACCATGATGCGCCCCAGGCCGCCGCGGCGCGACCGATCGAGCGGCGACAGGCGAGCGTCCGAAAGTTGCGTCATGATCAGGCGACCTTGCGGGGCACGAGACGCTCGCTGGACAGAGCCTCCCGCGCGCCAGACATGCCGCTTTCTGAATATTCGGCGTCCTCGTTGACCCGCCAGACGTCGTAAACCGCTTTCCCCGCCATGATGTTGAGGGCGCTCAACATGCCCGTCATCATCGCATGATCCTGATTATTATATTTGTGCATGCCATTGCGGCCGATGAGGTGCAGCGTCGGAAAGCGCGTGGCGATCTCGAGACGAACGGCTCTCACATTGTCGGCGTAGGCGTCGTCGTAAACGGGATAAGCCTTGGCCTGACGCACGACGCAGGCGTCGAACACGTCGCCCGGATCCATCAGCCCGATCTTGGCGATCTCGTTCTTGGCGAGTTCGATCAATTCGCTGTCGGGCGAGGACCAAACGCCGTCGCCCTCAAAACAGAAATATTCCAGTCCAAGACAGGTCGAGACGCCATCGGCGATCATCTCCGGCGACCAGGACCGGAAATTCTGCACGCGCCCGACCTTAACGGAAGGATCGTGGATATAGACCCAATTGTCCGGCAATTCCTTTTGCGGACGGCCGATCAGCACCACGGTCAGAAAATCGCGATATTTCAGGTCTCGCGCGTTGAACAGACTGAGCGGCTTGGGCTCGATCGCGTTCATCAATTCACGAACCGGGGCCGACGACAGCACATGACGGGCTTGAAAGGTTTCGACCTCGCCGTCGCCGTGCGTCGCCGTGACGGTCCATAGCTTGCTGGCCTCGTCATAGCGAAGACCGGCGACGGTGCGGCCCATCCGCAACTCGCCGCCAAAGGCCTTGATCTTGCGCGCGGCCTCTTCCCACATCATGCCGGGGCCGCGGCGCGGGTAGCGAAACGATTCGATCAGCGATTTCGCGCCGTCTCCATTGGCTCCCTTGCGCAAGCCAAGCGAACGGCGCAGAGCGTCGACGATGGCCGCGGCGAGACTGAGCCCCTTGATGCGCTGCGCGGCCCAATCGGCGGAAATCTCGTCGCAACCCATTCCCCAGACTTTTTCGGTGTAGGTCTTGAAGAAAATCCCGAACAGACGTTCGCCGAACTGATTGCGCACCCACTCGTGAAAGGAGCGCGGATTCCTCACCGGAAAGAGCTTGGCGAAGCCAAAGGACGCCAAGCATCTGGCGCTCTCGAATAATCCAAGATTTTTCAACGCCTCGAACGCCTTGAGCGGATAAGCGTAGAATTTGCCGCGATAGTAGATGCGCGACAGGCGCGGCCGTTCGAGAAAATCGTCGGGCAGAATTTCATTCCACAGATCGACGATCTCCTTCGACTTCGAAAAGAACCGATGCCCGCCGATGTCGAACAAGAACCCTTTATAATTCGCGGTGCGGCTGATGCCGCCGACGTAAACGGGATCGTGCTCGAGGATGAGCACGTCGCGACCATTCTTAGCCAGAGTGTAAGCCGCGGTGAGTCCAGCGGGACCGGCCCCGATAACGAGCGTTTCGCGAATGTCGTTCATGTCAGCCCTGAAATGTCCCGGCCGGCGCTCGCGGCCTTTTTGACATGCGGAGCTTTGCCGCCCCGCTTAGGGCTGAATATGAATGGTGGAGGTTAACGACGACTTACGGCGCGCCGGGGAACGGTTAATACCGCCAAAAAAACAACGCCGAGCGCGCGTCCCGTCAGAAGCCTCCGTAATTATATGGATAGGGGGAATAGTAGGGATCAGCCTGCCAGCCTCTGACGCCGAGGAAATGACGATGATGCGGAGGCGCGTAGGCCAGGGCTTCCGCGTGACCGCGGCGCTGATGACTCGCCAACAT
>JBAWEN010000411.1:0-16183 GCA_049591215.1 Methylocystis sp.
GCTATGCGCTGACGGAAATCGACGACGACGCCCTGCCCGGCGACCTCGACGCGCTGTGGGCGCGCGCCGGCCGCGCGCTGGCGCTGATCGAACCCGGCACGCCACGCGATTACGCGCGGCTGATGACTCTGCGCCAGAGGCTGATCGGGGCGGGCGCGCGGATCGCCTTGCCCTGCCCGCACGGTCGGCCTTGCCCGCTGGCGGCGCCCGACTGGTGTCATTTCGCGACGCGCCTCGCTCGCTCGCGCGACCATAAACTGCTGAAGAACGCCGACGCGCCGTTCGAAGACGAGAAGTTTTGCTATCTCGTCGCGTTGCGCGATTTGGCGCCCGCGCCGCGCGCGAGGATCATCGCTCCGCCGCGCCTCGGCAAGTGGGGGGTCGAGCTGCGTCTGTGCGCAAGCGGAGGAATCGAGGAGACAACCGTTGCTAAGCGCGATAAGGCTTCTTTCAAGAATATCCGCAAATCCGCCTGGGGCGACACGTTCAACCTTCGCCTGGAAAGTGAACCATGACACGCCCGAGAGTCGCGCCCTATCTCACCGTGACGCCGGCGGCGGCGGCGATCGGCTTTTACACCGCCGCCTTCGGCGCCAAGCAAGTCGCGCTAATGCCGTCGGTCGACGGTCTTCGCATCGCGCATTGCGAATTGCTGATAAATGGCGGTTCGGTGATGCTCGCCGACGCCTTTCTGGAGCTCGGTCAGACGCGCGCCCCGATGCCCGGCGAGCAAGTCACCATGTCCGTCAGCCTCGAATATGACACGCCCAAGCAAGTCGACGACATCTGCGCCGCAGCGGCAAAGCTCGGCGCCAAGATCGAGACGCAGCCGACCAATTCCTTCTGGCGCACCCGCTACGCCAGCCTGCGCGACCCCTTCGGCCACCGCTGGATTTTCAACGCGCCGCTGCCGAAGTGAACCCCGTCACTTCCCGCGCCCCGCCGCGCCGATGCGACCCAGATGCGTAACGCCGAAGGCGGTCGGATATTTCAGGCCAAAACCGAGAGCGCGATCGAAGCCAATATGCGCGAGATGGATGAGTGCGAGCCGCGTTAAAAGCGGCTGCCCGGACAGCAGCCCGAGGGCGCCCAGAAGGAGCGGCGCGAATGTCACATGCGCGCAATTATAGGCCGTGGCGCCGGCCCGCGGCCCCGCGAGATAGAAGACCATGCTCAGATCCGGCGCGAAGAACAGCAGAGCGCAAAAGCCCCAGTCGCCGCCCGCGCGCGCGTAAACAAAAAGGGCGGCCGCCATGAGCGCCGCCCCTTCCAATCGCAATAAGACTCGCGGCCAGCCCGCCACGCCGACAGGCGTTTCGGCCGGCGCGAGCATCAAGCCGCCTCTTCGTGAACCTGAACGGGGCCGGAGTCCTTGCCCTTGGCGTCGACGTCGCGGTCGACGAATTCGATCACCGCGAGCGGCGCGTTGTCGCCATAGCGAAAGCCCGCCTTGAGCACGCGGCAATAGCCGCCGTTGCGGTCCTTGTAGCGCGGCCCCAGCACGTCGAACAGCTTCCTCACCAGCGCCACGTCCTTGATCTGGGCGATGGCCTGACGGCGCGCGTGCAAATCGCCGCGCTTGCCGAGCGTCACCAGCTTCTCGACGACCGGGCGCAAATCCTTGGCCTTATAGAGGGTGGTGACGATCTGCTCATGCTTGATAAGCGCCTGGGCCATATTGGCGAACATCGCCTTGCGGTGTTCGTGGGTGCGGCCGAAGCGGCGCTTCTTGTTACGATGATACATTGGCTCTCTCCATTGTTTTTACGGCCGCCGTGCCAAGGTACGGCCGTCTCTTTTCCGTCCGCTCCCGCGCGTGCGAAAACGGAAGCGGCTCAGTAGTGCTCCTCGAAGCGCTTGGCGAGGTCGTCGATGTTCTCCGGCGGCCAGCCCGGCACTTCCATGCCAAGGTGCAGCCCCATTTGCGCGAGCACTTCCTTGATCTCGTTCAAGGACTTGCGGCCGAAGTTCGGCGTGCGGAGCATTTCCGCCTCCGATTTCTGGATGAGGTCGCCGATATAGACGATGTTATCGTTCTTAAGGCAGTTGGCCGAACGGACCGAAAGCTCCAGCTCTTCCACTTTCTTCAACAGCGCCGGGTTGAAGGCGAGTTGCGGAATCGACGGCTGGGCTTCTTCGCGGCGCGGCTCCTCGAAATTGACGAAGACATTGAGCTGATCCTGCAGGATGCGCGCGGCGTAGGCCAGCGCGTCCTCCGGGCTGATGGCCCGATTGGTCTCTATCGAAAGCGTCAGCTTGTCGTAGTCGAGCACCTGGCCTTCGCGGGTGTTCTCCACGCGATAGCTGACCTTCTTGACCGGAGAATAAAGGCTGTCGACAGGAATAAGGCCGATCGGCGCGTCCTCGGCGCGGTTGCGGTCCGCCGGCACATAGCCCTTGCCGGTCGAGATGGTGAATTCGACGCGAAACTCGGCACCCTGATCGAGCGTGCAGATCACCAGATCGGGGTTGAGAATCTGGACGTCGCCGGTGGTTTGGATGTCGCCCGCCGTCACCGCGCCCGGCCCTTGCTTCTTGAGCGTCAAACGCTTCGGGCCTTCGCCGTGATATTTGACGGCGATGTCCTTGATGTTCAGAACGATGTCGGTCACGTCCTCGCGCACGCCGGGAATCGACGAAAATTCATGCAGCACGCCGTCGATATGGACCGAGGTGATCGCCGCGCCCTGCAAGGATGACAACAGTATCCGGCGCAGGGAATTGCCGAGCGTCTGGCCAAAGCCGCGCTCGAGCGGCTCCGCCACCGCCGTTGCTTGCCGGCGCGGATCGTCGCCCGGAATGACCACGAGCTTACTCGGCTTGATGAGTTCCTGCCAATTTTTCTGGATGCTCACTTTGGCGCCTTTCCTTGAGCTTCTCGGCCGCGGCGCCGGCGTATCCCGCCTGGCGCGAATATCGAATTTTAGAAACTAAAGGCCGCGAGATCCCGCGAGCCGCCGGAAGCGACGGCGGGCGGGAAACACGCACCCGCCGATTAGACGCGGCGACGCTTGCGCGGACGGCAACCATTATGCGGGATCGGCGTCACGTCACGAATCGACGTCACGGTGAAGCCGGCCGCCTGCAACGCGCGGAGGGCGGATTCGCGTCCAGAGCCCGGCCCCGAGACTTCTACTTCGAGCGAGCGAACGCCATGCTCGCCGGCCTTGCGCGCCGCGTCCTCGGCCGCCATCTGCGCCGCGTAGGGAGTCGATTTGCGCGAGCCCTTGAATCCCATCGTGCCGGCGGAGGACCAGGACACCGTATTGCCTTGCGCGTCAGTGATGGTGATCATGGTGTTGTTGAACGTCGAATTCACGTGCGCGACGCCGGAGACGATATTCTTGCGCTCCCGGCGGCGAACGCGGGTTGTTTCCTTGGCCATGTTTTTGTCCTTCGGGCGCGCCCGTAATTCCAGGCGCTAGGGCTGCTGTCGGGTCGGGAGCGCAAAGCGCGCGCCCGTCCCATCGATGCGTTTCGGATTGCGAAACTTACTTCTTCTTGCCGGCGATCGGCTTCGCCTTGCCCTTGCGGGTGCGGGCGTTGGTGTGCGTGCGCTGGCCGCGGACCGGCAGCTGACGACGATGGCGCAGACCGCGATAGCAGCCGAGATCCATCAGACGCTTGATGTTGATGGCCACCTCGCGGCGCAAATCGCCCTCCACCACATAGTCGCGGTCGATGGCTTCGCGGATCTGCAGCACCTCGGCGTCGGTGAGCTGCGCGACGCGGCGCTCGGCCGGAATATTGACCTTGGCGCAGATCTCCTCGGCTATCTTGGGGCCGACCCCGTGAATATATTGCAGCGCGATGACGACGCGCTTGTTGGTTGGAATATTTACGCCCGCGATACGTGCCACTGTCATGCTCCATGTGAGGCGCCGCCCCGGAGGCGGCGCGAAGGCGCGACGCCAAAAGGCGCCGCTCGGTCCCGCGTCCGGTGGAGGCCGGCCCATGCGGGCTGTGAAACGCAAAAACGGAAGCCCCCGCCGTGCGAGCGCTTCCCGTGTTTTGATTGTGATGTGGCGATAACGAGCGTTTCCCGAAGAGTCAAGCGTAAAACGATATTTGCTACGAAATAGTGACGGACGCCCCGTCGCTAACTTGGCCGGCGGCAAATCAGTTGCGATGAGCAAACCAGAGACTATCCGAATTTTCGCAGCGCGTCCAAGCCTAACCCCAAGCCGACGGCGCCGAATAAATCGCCCTCGACGATCGTAGCCCGAGGCGTTCGGGCCGTCGCCACCGCGCGCACGGCCGGAATCGCCGTCGAGCCGCCGGTCAGAAACACCGCGTCGATGCGTTCGCCTGTGATTCCCGCCGCCGCCAGCGTGTCGTCGAGCGTCCGCGCGAGGGCGCCGAGCCGGTCGGCGATGGCGGCTCGCAGAATGTCACGGTTGGTCTCGACGACGAAATCGCGTTTGATGTCGGTGAGATCAATCGCGGCGCTCGGCCGCGTCGACAGCGCGATTTTCGCGGTCTCGACCGAAAGCGCGATGGAGTGGCCGCGCCGGCTTTCGACCACGGCGATTAGCCGCTCGATCAGTTCCGGCGATAGCGAATGACGCAGCATGCTTTGCAATTCCCGCGCGACCTTGGGCGTATAAAGCAGATTGATCCTGTGCCATGTCGCGAGGTCGACGAAGAAAGCATTGGCGACGGGAAGGATTTTGGCCCCGAAATCGCCGCGTCGCTCGCTGTTCAGACCCAGCAGGGGCATCACCGCGCGCAGGCTGAGCAGACGGTCGATGTCGGTGCCGCCTATATGTACGCCTTTGTTGGCCAGAACATCTTGACCGCGGTCGGCGCGCGCGCGGCCTTCAGGCGAGACCCGCACGATCGAAAAATCCGAGGTGCCGCCGCCAATATCGGCGATCAGCGCGTATTGCTCGCGCTCGACGGTTTGCTCATAGGCCAAAGCCGCGGCTATGGGCTCGTATTGGAACTCGATCTCGGTAAATCCCTGCGCGCGGGCGATTTCCTCGAGGGCGTCGCGCGCCGCGCGGTCCGCCGCGGGATTGTCGTCGACGAAATGGACCGGGCGCCCGAGCACGGCTCTGGCGACGCTTTCTCCCGCCGCTCTTTCGGCCGAGGCCTTGAGCCGGGCGACAATCAATCCAATGATTTCTTTAAAGGTATAGACGCGGGACTTGATCCGCGTGGTCTCGTCCATCAGGCTGCCGCCAAGGACCGACTTTAAGCTGCGCATCAGCCGTCCTTCGACGCCCTCCGCGTAACACGCGAGGGCGGCGCGCCCGAACGAGACCGAACCGTCGGAAAAATCGAAAAAAACCGAACTCGGGAGTGTCCTGCTCTCGCCTTCCACCGGGGCGAGTTCGATACGGCCCTGGATCCGGCATGCGACCGTGGAGTTGGACGTGCCGAAATCCAGTCCGCAAAACGATCGCGAACTCATGCTCTGCGGCCTTCTCGTCGCGCGAAGAGGACGACCCTATTCAGGTCCTTACGCCGACGGCTCCGTCGATCGCGGCGGTGACTTCGTCGATGGACGCCATTCCGTCCACCTGCTTCAACGCGCCCCGTTCGGCGTAGTAGGCCGAGACTGGCGCCGTCTGAGCGCGGTAGGCCTTCAGCCTTATCTTCAGGCTGTCCGGATTGTCGTCGGCGCGAACGACGCCGCCGGCCTTCAACGTCTCGCGGTTGCGGTTTTCGACCCTGGCGAGCAGCGCGTCCTCGTCGACGACGAGTTCGATCACCGCGTCGAGATTCATTCGCCTTTCGGCCAGCAGCGCGTCGAGCGTGCGCGCCTGCGCGATGGTGCGCGGAAAGCCGTCCAGAATGAAACCGCGCGCGCATTCCCGCGCGCCGATGCGCTGGTCGATCAGATCGATCACCAGCTGGTCCGGAACCAACTCGCCGCGATTCATGATCTCCTTCGCCTGCGCGCCGAGCGGCGCGCCTTCGGCCACCGCCGCGCGCAGCATGTCTCCCGTCGACAATTGCGGAATGTCGTGTTTGGCGACGAGTCGGGCGGCCTGCGTGCCTTTACCGGCGCCAGGCGGCCCTAGAAGCACCAACCTCATTTCGCACGCTTTCCGCGAAGCTTGGCCTTGCGGATAAGGCCCTCATATTGTCCAGCCTGCAAATGTCCGTGAATTTGCGCAACCGTGTCCATCGTCACGCTGACGACGATGAGGAGCGAGGTTCCACCGAAATAAAACGGCAGGTTGGCGTAGGAAATCAGCATTTCCGGCAGCAGGCAGATCACCGCGAGATAGGCCGCGCCGAGGACGGTGATGCGCATCAGCACCGTGTCGATTTCCTTGGCGGTGCGCTCGCCGGGACGAATCCCCAACAGGAAGCCTCCGTGCTTCTTGAGATTGTCCGCCGTCTCGGTCGGGTTGAACACGATCGCCGTATAGAAGAAGGCGAAGAAGACGATCAGTCCGATATAGGAGAGCATGTAAAGCGGACGCCCATGCCCGAAGTAGGCGGAAATCGTCGCGAAGATGTTGTCCGTGCCCTGCGTCTGATAAAAATTAGCGATGGTGGTCGGCAGCAGCAGCAGCGACGAGGCGAAGATCGGCGGAATGACGCCTGACGTGTTGAGCTTCAGCGGGAGGAAGGAGCTTTGCCCTTCGTAGACCCGGTTGCCGTGCTGACGCTTGGGATAGGTGATCAACAGCCGGCGCTGCGCCCGCTCCATGAATACGATGAAGGCGATGACCGCGAAGGACATGGCGATTACGCCGAGGATCACGCCGGTCGAAATCGCGCCCTGACGGCCAAGCTCCAACGTGGAGACGATCGCCGAAGGAAAGGCGGCGACAATGCCCGCGAAGATGATGAGCGACGATCCGTTGCCGATGCCGCGCGAGGTGATCTGCTCGCCGAGCCACATCAGGAACATGGTGCCGCCGACCAGCGTCACGACGGTGGTGAGGCGGAAAAACAGTCCCGGCTCGGTGACGACGCCCGCCTGGCCTTCGAGGCCGATGGCCATTCCGTAAGCCTGGAAGGTCGCGAGCACCACCGTCAGATAGCGGGTGTATTGGTTGAGGACCTTGCGGCCTGACTCGCCGTCCTTCTTCACGCTTTCCAGCGCCGGCACCACCGAGGTGAGCAGCTGGATGATGATCGAGGCGGAGATGTAGGGCATGATGTTCAGCGCGAAAATCGCGCGCCGTTGCACGGCGCCGCCGGCGAACATGTTGAACAGTTCCAGCACGCCCTTGGACTGGCCAAAAAAGCTCTTGGCGAAGGCGTCGGGATCGATGCCAGGAAGCGGAATGTATGTTCCGAGGCGATAGACGACCAGCGCCGCGAGCGTGAACCAGATGCGCTGCTTCAGCTCATCGGCCTTGCCGAAGGCGGAGAGATTGACGTTGGCCGCAAGCTGTTCGGCTGCCGATGCCATGGACGAACTCCCCTTTTTTTCGTGCGGCCATCGCGGGCTAAGGCCGCGCGGCGCTTTCTGTTTTTGCCTGGGCGTTTTTGTCCCCGATCGCCGATCCAGGGCGGCGCCGCTTTCCGCGCGGGACGATCGAGCGAGATCAAAATAAACGATGCGGGCGCCCTCGCAAGAGCGCCCGCGTCGCTTTTATTATTCCGCGACGGGCGTCGCGGGAAGCTTCACCGTGCCGCCGGCGCCCTCGATCGCCGCGATCGCCGATTTCGACGCGGCGGCGACCTCGAACACGAGTTTCGCGGTGATGGCGCCCTGACCGAGGATCTTCACGCCGTCGCGGGGCTTCGAAATCACCCCGGCGGCGATCAGCGCCTCATTGGTCACGGCCGCTGCGGCGTCGAGCTTGCCGGAATCGACCGCCTGCTGAATCCGCCCGACGTTCACCTCATTGTAATCATGGGAGAACGGGTTATGGAAGCCGCGCTTGGGCAATCGCCGATGCAGCGGCATTTGCCCGCCCTCGAAGCCCTTGACGGCGACGCCGGTGCGAGCCTTCTGGCCCTTGACGCCGCGACCGCCGGTCTTGCCCTTGCCCGAACCGATGCCGCGACCGACGCGCATGCGATTCTTGCTGGCGCCGGGATTATCGGAGAGATCGTTGAGTTTCACCATTTGCCCGCCCTCACTTCTCGCCGACAATTTTGACGAGATGCGCCACCTTGGCGATCAACCCGCGCACGGAAGGCGTATCCTCGAGGGTCCGGCGCCGACCGATTCTGGTCAGGCCCAGGCCGATGAGGGATTTGCGTTGCCGATCGGGACGCCCGGTGGCGCTGCCGGTCTGCTCGACGGTGATGGTCTTGGTCGTCGTCATTTCGATGCCTCCCCTCACGCGTCGACGGCTTCGGCGTCGGTCCCCTGGCGCCGCGACTGCAAGGTCGAGACCTTGAGCGTGCGGCGCGCGGCGACGGCGCGCGGCGAATCTTCACGGCCGAGCGCGTCGAAAGTCGCCCGGATCATATTGTAGGGGTTCGACGAGCCCTGGCTCTTGGCCACGACGTCGTGCACGCCGAGCGTCTCGAACACGGCGCGCATCGGACCGCCGGCGATGATGCCGGTGCCGGGAGGCGCCGCGCGCAGCACGACGCGGCCGGCGCCGTGTCGGCCGTTGACGTCGTGATGCAACGTGCGGCCTTCACGAAGCGGCACGCGAATCAGCGCGCGCTTGGCGGCGTCCGTCGCCTTGCGGATCGCCTCGGGCACCTCGCGCGCCTTGCCATGCCCAAAGCCTACGCGGCCCTTCTGGTCGCCAACGACGACGAGCGCCGCGAAACCGAAGCGGCGGCCGCCCTTCACGACCTTGGCGACGCGATTAATGTGGACCAGACGATCCACGAATTCGCTGTCGCGCTCTTCCCTATCGCGATCGCGACCGCGACCGCCCTCTGATTCACGCGCCATTTTCTCTTCCGTCACTTACGCGGCCCTGTCGGACCGCTCGCTTCGAGGTGATCGATTAAAAGTCCAGGCCGCCCTCGCGGGCGCCCTCGGCGAGCGCCTTCACGCGCCCGTGATACATATAGGCGCCGCGGTCGAACACGACGGCCTTGATGCCCTTGGCGACGGCGCGCTCGGCGAGGAGTTTGCCCACCACCTTGGCGGCGTCGATATTGGCCCCGGATTTGAGGCTGTCGCGGTTCGCCTTTTCCATCGAGGACGCGGCGACGACCGTCACGCCCTGCTCGTCGTCGATGATCTGCGCATAGATCTGCTTCGACGAACGGAAAACCGACAGGCGCGGGCGCCCATAGGCGCGCGCCCGGATCGAACGGCGCACCCGCTGTTTGCGGCGGATTTCGTGTTGAACATCCCTGGCCATGACGGCAATCCTTACTTCTTCTTGCCTTCCTTGCGGAAGATAAATTCGTTGGCGTATTTCACGCCCTTGCCCTTATAGGGCTCGGGCGCGCGCAACGCGCGGATTTCGGCGGCGATCTGGCCGATCTGGCGCTTGTCGATCCCGCTGATGGTGATCTCCGTCGGCTTGGGAGTCACGATCGTGACGCCGGCCGGAATCGGATAATTCACATCATGCGAGTAACCCAGCGCCAACTGCAGGGTCTTGCCCTGCACCGCCGCGCGATAACCGACGCCGGTGATTTCGAGTTTCTTTTCGAAACCCGTGGTCACGCCGAGCACGATGTTGTTAACCCGGGCCCGCGACGTGCCCCAAAGCGCGCGCGCGCGCTTGGTTTCGTTGCGCGGATCCACCTTGATCGCATTGTCCTGGTAGACGACGGAGACGTCGTCTGGAACCAGAAACTCGAGTTGACCCTTGGCGCCCTTGACCGAAACAAGCTGGCCGTCCACCTTCGCGGTGACTCCGGCCGGCACGACGACGGGCTTATTGCCGATACGAGACATGATAGCAATTCCTGTATGGTGGCTTCGCGCAGGATCAGAAGACCTTGCACAAAACCTCGCCGCCGACATTGTTCTCGCGCGCCGCGTGATCCGCCATGACGCCCTTTGGCGTCGACACGATGGTGATGCCGAGGCCGTTAGCGACACGCGGCACCGCGTTGACATCCGCATAGACCCGGCGACCGGGACGCGACACGCGCTCGATCTGCTTGATCACGGGATGACCGTCGAAATATTTCAGCTCCACCTCGAACTCGGTGCGGCCGTTGCCGAAATCCGTGGTGGTGTAGCCGCGGATATAGCCTTCGTCCTTCAAGACGTCGAGCACGTGAGCGCGCAGTTTGGAGCCCGGCGTCGCCACCTTGTCCTTGCGGCGCATCTGCGCGTTGCGGATACGGGTGAGCAAATCGCCCAATGGATCGTTGATCGCCATTTCGCTGCTCCCCTTACCAGCTGGACTTCACGAGGCCGGGCACGAGGCCGCGGGAACCAAGCTCGCGCAGCGCGATGCGCGACATTTTCAACTTGCGATAGAAAGCGCGCGGACGCCCCGAGATTTCGCAACGGTTGCGCACGCGGTTCGGCGCGGAGTTGCGCGGCAGCTCGGCGAGCTTGAGACGCGCCTCGAACCGCTCTTCGGCGGACAGGCTTTCGTCGACGGCGACCGCCTTCAGTCGCGCCCGCCGAGGGGCGAGCGACTTGGCGAGCTTCACCTTTCGCTTGTTATTCTCTATCGCGCTCTTCTTGGCCATTTGGTCTTGCCTTTTCGGTTACCGCGTTTGAGGGCTGGAGTTAAGCTCCAGCTTTTTCATTCAACGCGTTTTCGTCACGCGAACCGGAGGCCCGCTTCGCTCGAAAACGCTTTCAACGCCTCACTGCCGGAACGGGAAATTAAACGCCTTCAGCAGGGCGCGCGCTTCATCGTCGGTTTTCGCCGTCGTGCAAACGATCACGTCCATGCCCACGATCGACTCCGCCTTGTCGTAGTCGATCTCGGGGAACACGATGTGCTCCTTGATGCCGAGCGCGAAATTGCCGCGCCCATCGAAGGACTTCGGATTGAGACCGCGGAAATCGCGAACGCGCGGCAGCGCGATCGTGATCAAGCGGTCGAGGAACTCATACATGCGCGTCTTGCGCAGCGTCACCTTGGCGCCGATCGGCATGTTCTCGCGCACCTTGAAGGTCGAGATCGCCAAACGCGCCCGCGTGATCACCGGCTTTTGCCCGGCGATGAGCGCGAGGTCGCCCGCGGCGGCCGTCACCTTCTTGGTGTCGTTGACCGCCTCGCCAACGCCCATGTTCAGCACGATCTTCTCGATCGTCGGCACTTCGTAGCTGTTCTTATAGCCGAACTGCTTGGTCATTTCGGCGCGAACGACCTCTTCGAAATGCTTTTTGAGACGCGGTGTGTAGACGCCGGTCGGCAGCTCAGCCTTCACCGCGCCACGCGAACCGCGCTCCTCGCCGCCGGCCGCGGGCGCCGCCGCTTTGCTCTTGGCGGACTTCTTGCCTTCGGCGGCCTTGTCCGCGCCCTTCGCGGGCTTATCCCCGGCCTTCGCGGCCTTGGGCTTCTTTTCCTCAGCCATCGATCTGTTCTCCCGAACGCTTGGCGACGCGAACCTTGCGGCCGTCGTCGAGAATCTTGAATCCGACGCGCGTCGGCTTGCCGTCCTTGGGGTCGGCGATGGCGAGGTTTGACAGGTCGATCGGCGCCGATTTGGTCACGATCCCCGCCTCGCGGTCCTTGGTCTGGCGCTGGTGACGCTTGACCTGATTTACTCCCTCGACGAGGGCGCGGCCCTCGTCCGGCTGAACCTTGACGACCTCGCCGGTGCGGCCCTTGTCGCGGCCCGCGAGCACGACCACCTTGTCGCCCTTCTTGATCTTGGCGGCCATTACAGCACCTCCGGCGCGAGCGAGATGATCTTCATGTGGTTCTTGGCGCGCAATTCGCGCGGGACCGGTCCGAAAATACGGGTGCCGATCGGCTCCTTCTGATTGTTGATCAGCACGGCCGCGTTCGAGTCGAATCTGATTGTCGAACCGTCGGCGCGCTTGATGTCCTTCGCCGTGCGAACGACGACGGCCTTCAGCACGTCGCCCTTCTTCACGCGGCCGCGCGGAATCGCCTCCTTGATGGACACGACGATAATGTCGCCCACGCCGGCATATTTGCGCTTCGAGCCGCCCAGCACCTTGATGCACATGACCCGGCGCGCGCCGGAGTTGTCGGCGACATCGAGATTTGTCTGCATCTGAATCATGGCTAATCCGCCTTTTTTATCCGGTCTGGTTTCGACGCGGGCGCCGACTTCGTCCGGAACCTTGCTTTACGCCCGCGGCCATCAAGCCTTGGGAGCGTTTTCCACCACGCGCCAGCGTTTCAACCTCGAAATCGGCGCGGTCTCCTCGATCGTCACGGCGTCGCCGACCTTGAAGGCGCCGGCTTCGTCATGCGCGTGATAGTTCTTAGTCCGACGCACTGTCTTCTGAAACAGCGGATGCGTAAAGCGGCGTTCGACCTTAACGACAACGGTCTTGTTCTGCTTGTCGCTGACGACGACGCCCTGGAGAATTCGCTTCGGCATGGCGCTCACTCAACCTTGGCTTTGGGCGCGCTTATGCGCGGCGATGGTCTTGATCCTCGCGATTTCGCGTCTCACGACGCGAACGCGGGAGGTGTTCTCGAGCTGCCCGGTGGCCCGCTGAAAGCGCAGATTGAACTGCTCTTTCTTGAGATTCAGGAGTTCGTCGTTCAATTGATCCTCGGATTGCGCGCGAAGATCGGACACATGTTGCTTGCTCTTCATGACGTCAAATCCTCACTCGGCGATGCGCTCGATAAAGCGCGTCTTGATCGGCAATTTCGCGGCGGCGAGAGTCAAGGCCTCGCGCGCGAGAGGCGCGGGAACGCCGTCGATCTCGAACATGATGCGGCCCGGAGCGACCCGCACCGCCCACAACTCCGGCGCGCCCTTGCCCTTGCCCATGCGCACTTCGGTGGGCTTCTTGGAAATCGGCACATCCGGGAAGATGCGGATCCACACGCGGCCGGCGCGCTTCATATGACGCGTCATGGCGCGGCGAGCCGCCTCGATCTGACGGGCCGTGATGCGTTCCGGCTCCAGCGCCTTCAAGCCGAACTGCCCAAAGTTCAGCGAGAAGCCGCCTTTCGAGACGCCACGGATGCGGCCCTTGAAGGCCTTGCGGAACTTGGTGCGTTTGGGTTGCAACATGTTGTCGAACTCTCGAATTCGGCTCTAAAGCAAGCTGTTTGAAAAATCGCGGAGCGATTTTCCGAGCAGCGCTTGCTCGAAGTCATTTCTTGCGCCGTTACGCGGCGTCGCGTTCCCGGCGTCGGCCGCGATCGCGGTCTCTGTCGCGATCGCCATGATGATGGTCTCCGCCGCCGCTGGCCTGCTCGGCGAAACGCTTGTCTTGCGCCATCGGGTCGTGCTCGAGGATTTCGCCCTTGAAAATCCAAACCTTGATGCCGCAAGCGCCATAGGCCGTGTGCGCGGTGGCGACGCCGTAATCCACATCGGCGCGCAATGTGTGCAACGGCACGCGGCCCTCGCGATACCATTCGAGGCGCGCGATCTCGGCGCCGCCAAGACGACCCGAGCAATTGATCCGAATGCCCTGGGCGCCAAGTCTCATGGCGGACTGGACGGCGCGCTTCATCGCGCGGCGGAAGGCGACGCGACGCTCCAACTGCTGGGCGATCGAGTCCGCGACGAGGGTCGCCTCGACCTCTGGCTTGCGCACTTCCGTGATATTGATCACCACTTCGCTGCCGGTCAGCTTGCCGACGAGCTTGCGGATCTTGTCGATGTCCGCGCCCTTCTTGCCGATCACGACGCCGGGACGCGCCGAATAGATCGTCACGCGGCACTTCTTATGCGGACGCTCGATCACGATGCGCGACACGGCCGCCTGCTTCAAGGCCTTCATGATGGCTTCGCGAATGGCGATGTCTTCGTGCAAGAGCTTGGCGTATTCGCCCTTGGCCGCGAACCAACGCGAATCCCAAGTGCGGTTGACGCCAAGGCGCAGCCCGATCGGATTGACCTTCTGACCCATGGGGCGCTCCTTTAGGCCTGTGCCTGCGCTTGAACTTCGCGCACGATGATCGTGAGATTCGAGAAAGGCTTTTCGACGCGACTGGCGCGGCCGCGCGCCCTCGCGTGGAAACGCTTCATGACCAGCGCCTTGCCGACAAAGGCTTGAGCGACGACAAGATCGTCGACGTCCAGGCTGTGGTTGTTCTCGGCGTTGGCGATCGCGCTCTCCAACGTCTTCTTCACGTCGAGCGCGCTGCGCTTGCGCGAGAACTCCAGTTCGGCGAGCGCGCGCTCGACCTTCTTGCCGCGAATGAGTTGGGCCAGAAGATTGAGTTTCTGAGGCGAGACGCGCAGCATGCGCGCGACGGCCTTCGCCTCGTTTTCCGCGAGCCTGGGCGGGTTATTGGGCTTCGACATCGGCTTTAGCCTCTCTTCGACTTTTTGTCCGCCGCGTGACCGTGAAAGGTGCGCGTCGGAGAAAATTCGCCGAACTTATGCCCGATCATGTCTTCGCTGACATTGACCGGAATATGCTTGTGCCCGTTGTGAACGCCGAAAGTGAGGCCCACGAACTGCGGCAGGATCGTGGAGCGGCGGCTCCAGATCTTAATGACTTCCGAGCGACCCGTGCCGCGCGAGGCATCCGCCTTCTTGAGCAGATAGCCGTCGACGAACGGGCCCTTCCAAATAGAACGAGCCATGGATCAGCCCTTTTTCTTGCGGGCGTGTCGCGAGGACACGATGAAACGATCTGTCGATTTGTTGCTGCGCGTCTTCTTGCCCTTGGTCGGCTTGCCCCACGGCGTCACCGGATGCCGACCGCCCGAGGTGCGGCCTTCGCCGCCGCCGTGCGGATGGTCGATCGGGTTCATGGTCACGCCGCGATTGTGCGGGCGGCGGCCAAGCCAGCGCGAACGACCCGCCTTGGCGACCGTGGTGTTCATGTGGTCCGGATTCGACACCGAGCCGATGGTGGCGAAGCACTGCCCATGCACCAGGCGCTGCTCGCCCGAGTTCAGGCGCAGGATCACGTAACCCTGATCACGACCCACGATTTGCGCGAAAGTCCCCGCCGATCTGGCGATGGCCCCGCCCTTGCCGATTTTCATCTCGACATTATGGACGATCGTGCCGACCGGAATATTGGCCGCGGGCATCGCATTGCCCGGCTTCACGTCAACTTGCTGGCCGGAGATCACTTCGTCGCCGACGGCGAGCCGTTGCGGCGCCAGAATATAGGACAGCTCGCCATCCGCATAGCGGATCAACGCGATGAACGCGGTGCGATTGGGATCATATTCGAGCCGCTCGACCTTGGCCGCCACGTCGAGCTTGCGACGCTTGAAGTCGACGATGCGATAGGTCTGTTTATGGCCGCCGCCACGGAAGCGCACGGTGATACGGCCATGGTTATTGCGGCCGCCCTTCGACGACTGACCTTCGGTCAGCGCCTTCACCGGCTTGCCTTTATAGAGGTCTTTGCGGTCCACGATCACGAGCTGGCGAAGGCTCGGCGTGACCGGCTTGAATGTCTTCAGCGCCATGTTCTTGTCCTCGAGCCTTCCCTTAGAGTCCCGTCGTCACGTCGATCTTATGGCCTTCGGCGAGCGTCACGACCGCCTTCTTCACGTCGCTCTGCTTACCACGCACGCCGCGAAAGGCCTTCGTCTTGCCCTTGCGCACCAAGGTGTTGACGCCATCGACCTTGACATCGAACAGCCCTTCGACCGCCGCCTTGATCTGCGGCTTGGTCGCGGTGCGAGCGACCCGGAAAACCACCTGATTATTCTCGGCGGCGAGCGTCGCTTTCTCGGTGATGACCGGAGCGACGATGACGTCGTAATGGCGGGGATCCTTGCTCATTTCAGCCGCGCCTCCAGCGCATCGACCGCCGAGCGGGTCAAAACCAGCTTGTCGCGACGGATAATGTCGTAAACATTGACGCCCTCGACCGGCAACACGTCGATCTTGGGCAGATTGCGGGCGGCAAGCGCGAAATTGACCTGCGGCGCGGCGCCGTCGATGATCAGCGCGCTCGCGAGACCGGTCTTGTCGAAACCCGCCTTCAGCAGCTTCGTTTTCGGCTCCGCGAGCTGGGCGTTTTCCCAGATCACGATCGCGCCGTCCTTGGCTTTCGCCGAAAGAGCGTGCTTGAGCGCCAACGCCTTGACCTTCTTGGTGAGGTCGTGCTCGTGGCTGCGCACCTGCGGGCCAAAGGCCCGGCCGCCGCCGCGGAACTGAGGAACGCGCGCGGAGCCGTGACGGGCCCCGCCGGTGCCCTTTTGCTTGTACATCTTCTTGCCGGTCCGGGCGATCTCCGCCC
>JBAWEN010000412.1:0-3607 GCA_049591215.1 Methylocystis sp.
TTCAGGGCGTCGCCGCCGACTTTCTCGAGCGCCTGATAGATCGGCACGGTGCCAATGGGAACGCTGGCGTTGCGGATGATCCAGTCGCGGATATTGTGGATGTTGCGGCCGGTCGAGAGGTCCATCACGGTGTCGGCGCCCCAGCGCGCCGCCCACACCATTTTCTCGACTTCTTCCGCGACCGACGAGGTGACGGCGGAATTGCCGATATTGGCGTTGACCTTGACCAGAAAATTGCGGCCGATGATCACCGGTTCGAGCTCGGGATGATTGATGTTGGCGGGGATGATCGCCCGGCCGCGGGCGATCTCTTCGCGCACGAACTCGGGCGTCACGAATTCGGGAATCGCCGCGCCAAAGCTCTCGCCGTCGGCGATGCGGGCCGCGGCCTCGTCAAACGGGCGCTCGCGGCAGAGATTCTCGCGATGCGCGACATAGCGCATTTCTTCCGTGACGATCCCGGCGCGGGCGAATTCGAGCTGCGTGACCGGAAGCGAGCCGCGGGCGCGCAGCAGCGGGCGCGAAGAGGCGGGGCACGGCGGCGCGAGATGCTCCAGCCCGACAAAGCCGTTGTCCTCGGGCTTCACCGCGCGGCCCTCATAGGTCTCCAGTCCCTCGCGCGATTTGAGCCAGGGCCGCGCGCTTGGAAGACCGGCGGAGAGGTCCGGCGCGAATTCCGCGCAGCCATAAGGGCCGGAGGAATCATAGATGCGCAGCGGCGCTTCGCCGGAGGCCGGGTCGAACGCGATTTCGCGGTAGGGCACGGCGAGGCCGGGCGCGCCGGGGGGAGAAGAATAACCTTTGCGCGAGCCGCCGATCGGGCCGGTCGTCACGCTCACGGGGGTCGGGGCATTCTTGTCATGCGCGTTCATGGTCACGCTCCTTCTCGGCCGGACCGCTGCAAGGGCGGGGGCCGCAAGGATCATGACGGAAGCGGGAGGCTTTGAACGGACCACCCTGGCCGGAGCCTCGCGGCGCCCGCCAAATCCGCGCTGGCTTTCCCTCCGCCGGCATGACCCGGATCAGGTTCGACGGGTGCTTCTCAGCCGCGCAAGGCGGCGCCCCTCGCCATCGAATGTAGGTAACGCCGATTCAACCGTAGGACAAGCAATGTTGACCGCGGGCGACGCGAGGCCGTGGCAAAAATGTGACACCGACGGAAAAACCGGCGCCGAACAGCTTCAGGCGATGCGCAAAGCCTAAAAAATGGGTAAGTATATGTGGCGCCGGAACTATTATTGCGTGCGTCGGCGCCGCTTCATTATCCTTCTCGGGACGCGAGTCACACGACATGCAAAAGGCTATTTCGCGCATTCTGCTCGCCTCCGCCTCGCTGGCCGCGATTCTATTGGCCACCCCCGGCCGCGCCGCCGACGGCATCGAACTGATCGGCTTTGGCGCGCGCCAAAAAGCCGTCGCGGGCGCGGATGTGGCGGATTCGGTCGACGCCATGTCGATGTCGATCAATCCGGCGGGCATCGTCGGCATGGAGCGCCAATACCAGTTCGGCATCTCCGCCGAGATGCCGGTCCGCGGTTATCAAGCCAGCGGCCCGCTGGTCGTCTTGGCGCCCGGCGACGTTCAGAGCGGCCGGCCGATCTTCCCCGTGCCCAACAGCGCCAATGTCTCGCCGATCGACGCGGAATCCGCCTGGGGCACGGTCTCCTACGGCAATGGCGGGATCAACACCTCTTACGGCATGGGCAATTTCAAGCCGCCTGTCTTCGCCCCCAAATTCCCTCTCCCCGGCGTGGCGTCCCCCTTGATCGGCCCCTCGGCGGGCGGCCCGTTTGGCGGCGGCTTCGCCGGCATCGACTATGAGCAGGCTTTCTTCAGCGTGGTCTACGCTCATAAGATCGGCGCGGTCACCGTGGCTCTCGCCCCGACGCTCGCCGCGCAATCGCTCAACATACAGGGGCTCAAGACTCTGGCGCCCTGGTCGAGCGACCCCTATCATCTCTCGGACAATGGCTACGACTATTCCTTTGGCGGCGGCATTCGCCTCGGCCTGTTGTATGAAATCACCAAGGGGCTGCGCTTCGGCTTGGCCGGCGCCACGCCGATGTTCATGTCGCAGTTCGAAAAATACGCCGGCTCCGTCGGCGACCACGGCAAGCTCGATGTTCCCGCCGATGTCACGGCCGGCTTCGCCTATGACCCGCGCCCCGACGTAACGATCATGGTCGATTGGAAGCACATTTTCTATTCGGCCGTTCCCGCGCTCGGCAACCCCAGCGGTCCGATTTATCTCGGCGCGCTCGGCTCCTTTGGCGGACCGGGCTTTGGCTGGCGCGACACCGATGCGGAGGCGTTCGGCGTCGAATGGCGCGCCACCAAGCAGTTGACGCTGCGCGCCGGCTACCGGCATACCAGCCCGATGATCGGCTCGCAGGACGTGACGCTCAACGTGCTGGCGCCAGCGCTCACCGCGCACCACGCCACCGGCGGCTTCAAATATGAGCTGACCAAGAACTCCTCGATCGACTTCGGGGCGGTCTATGCCTTCAAGAACACGCTGAGCGGGCAGGAGAACGTGCCTTACGTGGCCTTCTCCTATGCGCTGCCGTCGCCGCCCTACCCGGTTTCGTCGTTCCCGGTGGTCGTGCCGCCCCATTACGGGGCCGGCACCAATGTCACGGCGTCGCTGAGCGGGCTGGAGCTTTCGCTCAGCTACACCTATAAGTTCGACGCCGGCGACAACTCCTGGATTCCGAACCATTTCTGATCGGCCGGGCCGAGCGCGGGGGATAAAGAGCGAGGGACGGAAACTCCCGTCCTATTTCGCCGCCACCCCCGGCCGCCCCGCCGCTTCCTCCAGGCTGGAGAAGCGGACCAGCACGTCCGCGCCGCTTTCCGGCGGAGCGGCGAGGCGGGCGCGGAAGGCGATCGTTTCGCCGGGTTCGAGCCGCGATTTCGCCGCGCGCGTGATCCAGGCGTATTTGGCTTGCCCATCTTCGCCGCGCACGGTTAGCGCCACGGGCGGCACCGAGCGGCTTTCGCGGCGCACATTGGCGATCTCTCCCTCGACGGCCAGCACCTTGCGCGCGCCGTCCATTTCGATATGCGAACGCACCTCGCGCAACTCCAGCCCGGCGAGATTGACCGGCAGGCCGATGGCGGCGAAGGCCTTGGCCGCCGGCGGCGCGACGGCGACGATTTTTTCGCGCAGGGCGATCAAGGCCGAGGCGCCCATCAAAATCGCGACGATGGCAGCCCAACCGGGCAAGCGGTCCCTGGGCGCGGGCGCGACCGAAATGGACGCGGCGAGGCGGCGTGGTTCGCGCCAAAGCTCTTCATAGGTCGGCGCGCGCCGCGACTGGCTTGAGGCCTCGGCCGAAATCTCCGCCGGGTCGATCGCCACCAAGTCATTGCTCGCCAGTTCATTGCTCGCCAAGTCTACCTCGGGCCAGTCAAGCGCCAAGTCGAGCTTGGCGGCGCCGCGCGGCCGGGGCGGCTCGTTTGGGGCGCGCGGAGATAGCAGGACGGGCTCGCGCCTCCGCGCGCCCGGAGGCGCGCTCGGGGCCATGAAGCGCAGGAGGCGAGCCTTGAACGACGTGACGTTCGCCGCCTCGGCTGTCTTGGCCTCGGACATCTCGTCCCGCGGCGC
>JBAWEN010000413.1:0-2116 GCA_049591215.1 Methylocystis sp.
ATTCCGCCCTGGGCCGGCAACCGCGAACATGAGCGGAGCTAATTTCAACACTCCCGCGTTGAAGGTTATCGCCTGCCCAACACTAAAAAAAAGACGCGCCGGCATGCGGCGCGCCATTCTCTGACCACGTGTTCCCCGCGACAAGCCCCTCGTTACCGGCTTGGGCTCACATGGAACTCTTGCTCGCTCGGAATTTCCACGCAGTACAAGTTGCCCCTGTAGTCCCTCACCCACTCGCAGGCGACGGCATAGGCGAGGCGGTGGCTCGGAGGCGATAGGTAATTCTGGCCGTAGGGCGCTGCTTGCACGACGCCGGAAGCCATTATCAGCGCGATTGCCGCCATGATGGTTTTGATGTTGCGTTGGGTCATCTGGACCTCCGCGTTCGCTGAACGCTTGCCCGTCCCCCAGTCCCGCGAAATTAGTTTCTTTTCCCGCGGTTTCAAGTAAGCGCGTTCACGCGCGCCTTTATAATTCGGCCGGCGCGCGCGAGCATTCGCACAAGTCCGGCGCCATGCGCGCTTCCGGGAAACTGGCGAGGAAGCAATGCAGCACCAGGGACAAATCGGACGCCAGTTGGCGCGCCCCCAGTTCGCGCAAGCGACCGATATCTCCGACGATCATCTCGCGCACGGCTATCGGCCCCCTCTCCAAATTGAACAGGTAACTCGAAAGAAGCCGACAATGTTTCACGGATGACAGCGCGTTCGGGGGCGGCTTGTCGTAGGCGCGCGCGGAACATTCGATGCATTCCGTCAAGACACTACCTCCCCTGCTCAGCCAATAAGCGGCGCCGGCCAGAATAATCGAGTTAAATGCTGCTCAAATAAAAATGCGGATGCATATGCTGCATCCGCATTTATTCCCTCCCCAGACTTGGGCCGCTCCGGTTAAATCCGTCGTCGAATCTGGTTGTCGTTTTGGGCCTAAACCCGTTTCGCTCAACGGTTATGCGTGATTTCACGCGACATCTCAACCGAGTACTTTCCCGTACTATCCTTCTCTCCACCCAACGAAGCGCGCGTTTGACGCGAAAATTCGACGCCACGCAACGGGCCAAAATCGCGCGAAAACTGGACTGCCCGGCTTGGCGTTTTCACGAAGTCGCGCGACGCAAGAAAACCTTATGTCAAACCCCGGATATTCCAGCTCATTCAAGCATCGGCTCGCGTCATTGCGCGCGCGGCGAAGAACCCAAGAGTCACGGGCGACTGCTCGATTGCCTTATCGCCATGGCCCGTCGCTTCGGACCGGCGTCCTCCGCGGATCTTATTGTGGAAACTACGTATTGCACTCGCCAAACTAAAGTCTAACTGTTGTGCCCAACGATTGGCCCAACCGCACCAGCAATTTGATTTTTGACACGAGTTCGATTGACCTAGACCTTATCTCCTTGCCGCGCGGCTCAGGCTAATCGCCAGTGAGGGGAGCGTAAGATGAAAGTCGTTCAAATCGAGATGATGCTCAGCCGCGCGGAGGCGTTAGCCCTTCGAGCCGTGTTGGATGAGTACGTCAAGGCGATCCAATATCTCGAAAGCAATCAGCCGCAAAACCTTCCAGAGCATTCCGCTCAGGAACGAGACGCCGTTATCACAGCCCTGACGGCCGTGGAAAACGCGCTCCAAGAGGCGCCGGGAGTTGTCGACGGAATGGGCGAACGGTTGCGGCGAAGCGAAGATCCAACCTGGACCAGCCCTGCTTTTACACTTGCCGCGGCGGCGGCGACGGAGCATTGAAGCTTTCGAGACCTCCATGCTCGCCGGCGGGCCGTATCGGTCGCGGGCGCGAAGCTGTCCTAGCGGGACAGTGATGAATAGGCTCGCCGAGCATTCATCAACATTCCCCCCACCACGCGCTGACGCCGGGAAAAAAGGGCGAAGATCGGAGTTTCGCGCTCGCCATGACGCGCCGCGCGATGAACCTCCCGAAGCGTAAACGCGGGAACACAGCGAACCGTCCCCGTGTTGGGTGAGGAACGGAAATGGTGAAGCGCTTTGACCATCTGACAATCGTCGTGCGCGACATCGATCGCGCGAAGGCGTTCTTCTCGGTGCTCGGGTTCAAGGAGGCGATGTCCGTGGTGATCGCGGGAGAACCGTTCGCCAGCTACATGGGC
>JBAWEN010000414.1:0-3822 GCA_049591215.1 Methylocystis sp.
GAAACGCGTCTTGGGTCAGACCTTGGCCGCTATTCCTTCCGGGAATGGCGAACCGAGGCGCGGCTGCCCGCCGGAACACAAGAGTTGAAGGTGCGCGCGATCAACCGTATCGGCCAATCGCAGCCAATGACCCCGTTATGGAATCCTCCAGGCTATATGCGCAACGTCGTCGAGACCGTGCGCGTGGTCGCGGCGTGAACGGAGAAGGCGGCGATGCGAAATTTTCTGTGTTGCCTCGCCATCCTCTTCCTGCTGACGCAGGCGAGCGACGCCAAGCCTTTGACCTACGTTCTCCCCGAGGAAACCGCGACGTTGCGTCCCGGTCCCGGTGAGGAGACCGCGGGGGGCATCTGCGTGTCGTGCCATTCGGTGGATTATATCAGCGCGCAGCCGCCCCGGAGCGGAAAAGAGTTTTGGGAAGGCGAGGTCAAGAAGATGATCAAATCCTACCACGCGGCCATAAGCGACGCGGACGCGAAAACGATCGCCGACTATTTGGCCACGATATATTAGCGGCCTTGCGCCATCGGGTTCCGCCCTGTCGACGCCGCCCCACCGTTCTGCTCGGAGAAATCGAGGATTGTTCTTGTTTTTGCGCCGCGGGCGTCCTAATTTCCCGGTCAAATAACGGGTTGCAACCGCAACCTGAACGTTTCTGGAGGTTGCGCCATGGGTGGTCTGTCCATCTGGCATTGGATCATCGTCGGCGGCGTCGTGTTCGTGCTGTTTGGCGGCAAGTTCAAGATTTCCGACGTAATGACCGACGTCGCCAAGGGCATTAAGGCCTTTAAGAAGGGCATGGCGGAGGACGAGACCGCTTCGACTTCCGAGGAGGCTCCTAAGTCGGTTGAGAGTCTGCCGCGGGAGCACGCGGCCCTCGACAAGGCGAGCGACGCCAAGAAGCTGTAAGGCTCGATGTTTCGCCTCGGCCATCGCGCCGCCTTCCCGCCACGCTTGCGCGGATAGACAAATGTTCGATCTCGACGCCGGCAAGCTGATCGTCATCGGCATAGTCGCCCTCGTGGCGATTCCGTCGAAGGATCTACCGCGCGTATTGCGCCAGCTTGGGCAGTTGACCGGCAAGATGCGGCGCATGGCCGCGGAGTTTCAGGGCCAATTCATGGACGCGATGCGCGAGGCCGAACTGCACGATTTGAAGAAAGACCTCGAAAAGGAAGTCGATTCGGCCGTGAAGGGCGTCGGGCTGAACGGCTCGTTCGATCCAATGGAGCGGGCGCGCAAGCAAATCGTTGACACGGTCGAGGGGCCCAAAGTCGAGGAACCCAAGAAATTGGCGGATGCGCCGGCCGCGCGCAAGGAAGAGCCCGGCGCATGAGCGACGCCGATATCGAGGCCACCAAGGCGCCGTTGATCGAGCATCTGATGGAGCTGCGCGAACGGTTGATCCGGGCGCTGCTGGCCTTTCTGGTGATGTTTTTGATCTCCTTTTACTTCGCCAAGGATATTTATAATCTTCTGGTCGTGCCCTATACGCAGGTCGCCGGGCCGGAGGCGCGGCTCATCTACACGGCGCCGCAGGAATATTTTTTCACGCAAATGAAGGTCGCGCTGTTCACGGCGGCGTTCTTGTCCTGCCCGGTGGTGTTCGGCCAACTCTATGCATTCGTCGCGCCCGGTCTCTATAAGCAAGAGCGCGCGGTGTTTCGGCCCTATCTGTTCGCGACACCGATCTTTTTCGCCGCCGGCGCCCTGCTGGTCTATTTCGTCGTGACGCCCAATCTGCTGCGCTTCTTCATCGGGATGCAGCAGGCCAACGAGCCGGGCCGCGCGCAGATCGAGCTTTTGCCGCGCGTTTCCGAGTATCTGTCGCTGATCATGACGCTGGTGCTCGCTTTCGGCATTGTTTTTCAACTGCCCGTCGTGCTGACGCTGCTCGGGCAGGTCGGCATCGTGTCCTCGCAGTTTCTGGCGGAAAAGCGCCGCTATGCGGTCGTGCTGGTGTTCATCGTCGCGGCGATTCTGACCCCGCCCGACGTGTTCAGCCAGCTCGCCTTGGCCGTTCCCGGGATATTGCTCTATGAAGCGTCGATCTTTTCCGTGCGGATGATCGAAAAGAAGCGCGCGGCGGCGCAGGCGGCGACCGGCGGCAAGACGTGATCGCACCCTCGCCCCGCGAGCGGGGAGAGGGGAGGGCGAGGGGCTTGGGGCCTATACACGAATCTGGATTACGTCAGCGAAGCGCGCTGGGCGCATCGACATTGTTGACAATGGCCCCGGCCCCTTACCCCAACCCTCTTTCCGTAAAAACGGGGAGAGGGAGCAGAGAGCCTGTTGACCGGTCCTTCGGCTTGGGGGACAAGATCGCCTAATTCTTCTCGGAACGCCGGACCGATTCATGTACGACATCAAATGGATTCGCGACAACGCCGAAGCCTTCGACAAAAGCCGGTCGCGGCGTGGGCTGGAGCCGCTTGCCAAGACGCTGCTGGCGCTCGACGATTCCCGCCGCGCGGCGATCTCCAAGTTGCAGGCGGCGCAAGAGCGTCGCAACGCCGCCTCGAAGGAGATTGGCGTCGCGATGAAGGAGAAGGACGCTGGCCGCGCCGACGTTTTGAAGGCCGAAGTCGCCAAGATCAAGGAAGATTGGCCGGCGATGGAGGCCGCCGAGCGGGACGCGAAAGCCGCGCTCGACAAGGCGCTGGCGGAAATCCCAAATGCGCCGCTGGACAGCGTTCCCGACGGCAAGGATGAGCACGATAACGTCGAGGTTCTCCGCTGGGGCGAGCCCCGCAGGTTCGAATTCGAACCGAAAGAACATTTCGATCTCGGCGAAGGCTTGGGCCTGATGGACTTCGAAACCGCGACGAAGCTTTCGGGCGCGCGTTTCGTCGTGAACAAGGGCCAGATCGCGCGGCTGGAGAGGGCGCTGGCGCAATTCATGCTCGATCTGCACACGGAGGAGCATGGTTATCAGGAAGTTAACCCGCCGCTGCTGGTGCGCGACGAGGCGATGTTTGGCACCGCGCAATTGCCGAAGTTTCGGGAAGATCAGTTCTCAGGACTTTCAGTTAATCTCGAAGGGCTGGATGTCCCATTCCCTAAACAAGTTACTCGCGTTTATAACAAGCTTGTTGGTAAGAGTGCACAATCAAACAATGAGGTGCTCGCCGCCCTTTCAGAATTTAGTTTTGCACAGCTTGATGAGGAAATTTGGACTATCGCTCTAGATTTCAGCGCAGGCATAGTGCGAACGGCGAACGAAGCGGATGTTGTGTTTTCCAAAGTTGCGGAGATTGTTGAAGAGGCTAAATCGAATCGTCGCTGGCTCATCCCCACCGCCGAAGTCCCCCTCACAAACCTCGTCCGCGAATCCATTCTCGACGAATCGCAACTCCCGCTCCGCTTCACCGCCGGCACCTATTGTTTCCGCGCCGAGGCCGGGGCCGCTGGGCGCGACACGCGCGGGATGATTCGCCAGCATCAGTTTTTCAAGGTCGAACTGGTGTCGATCACGACGCCGGAGCAATCGCTGGCCGAACATGAGCGGATGACCGGTTGCGCCGAGAAAGTCCTGCAACTTCTGGAGCTTCCGTACCGCAAGGTGACGCTGTGCGCCGGGGACATGGGGTTTGCGTCGCAAAAGACTTATGATCTCGAAGTATGGCTGCCGGGGCAGGGGAAATACCGCGAGATTTCCTCCTGTTCGGTGTGCGGCGATTTTCAGTCCCGACGCATGAACGCGCGTTATCGCACCAAGGACGCCAAAGCGCCGAGCTTCGTGCATACGCTCAACGGCTCCGGCGTCGCGGTGGGTCGCGCGCTGGTCGCCGTGATGGAGAATTATCAGGAGGAGGACGGCTC
>JBAWEN010000415.1:0-5161 GCA_049591215.1 Methylocystis sp.
GGACGCTGACTGACCAGAGCAAGGCTCCCAATACAGCCCGCGAGCAGGACAAGAGCCGGGATGGGCCTGAGGCCGGCGGCGAACAGCGCCGAGGGCAAGAAAATCAGCACCGAGGTGAATATCAGAATGGCCCGGTTGTGAAGCGTGAAGCTGGCGGTTCGCGCACCATAGGCCGCGGGGGTCGAAATCGAGGTCAAGCGAGGTCTCCAAGGGCAAGCCGTTGGGGCGATTGGCGAAAAATGACATAGGTGCGTGGGAGCGCGGCGCCGCCGACGGCCGTAACGAGCCCGCCGCTCGAGTTGCGGCGCGAGGGACGCGCGGCCGTCATACGGCGATCCTGCGGTCGCCGCGGCAAAAGTTGATCAGCGTCTCGATCATGAAGTCGATTTCTTGCGCGCCCAACGCGGGATAGACGCCAATCCAAAATGTTCTGTCGACGATCGCGTCCGCGTTGTCGAGCGTTCCCGAAACGCGGAAATTGCGGCCCTTCATGTAAGGCTGACGCACGAGATTGCCGCCAAACAGCAGGCGCGTCCCGATATTCTTGGCCTGGAGTTCGAGTAACAGGCCATGACGATCGATCGGCGCGTCCTTGCGTAGCGTGAGGGCGAATCCGAACCATGAAGGATCGGAGCCGGCCGTTGCCTCCGGCAGCACAAAGATGTCTTCGAGATGAGCGAGGCCTTCGCGAAGCCGAGCGAAATTGCGTCGGCGCGCGGCGATGAAGTCGTCGAGATGCTCAAGCTGCGCCACGCCAACGGCCGCCTGCATATCGGTGATCTTCAAATTATACCCAAGGTGCGAATAGATATATTTATGGTCGTAGCCCTTGGGCAAATCGCCCAATTTCCAGTTGAAACGCTTGTTGCACGTGTTGTCCTGTCCGGACCCGCAATAGCAATCGCGTCCCCAGTCACGGAAAGATTCCATGATTTTGTTGAGGTTGCTGTCGTTGGTGAAGACCGCTCCGCCCTCGCCCATCGTAATGTGATGGGCCGGATAGAAGCTCAACGTGCCGATGTCTCCGAACGTGCCGACATGCTGACCGCCCACGGTGGCGCCAAGCGCGTCGCAACAATCCTCGATCAGAAACAGCCCGTGACGATCGCAAATGGCGCGCACGGACGCCACGTCGAACGGATTGCCCAGCGTATGGGCGATCATGATCGCCCGGGTGCGCGGCGTGATAGCCTCCTCGATGGCGGCGACGTTGATATTGTACGTCGGAATGTCCGCGTCGACGAAGACCGGAACCATGTTGGCTTGAAGAATCGGATTGATCGTCGTCGGGAAGCCCGTGGCGCAGGTGATCACCTCGTCGCCCGGCCGCAATTGGCGCGCTTTCAATCGCGGCGATGTCAACGCCATGAAAGCCACCAGATTGGCCGACGATCCGGAATTGACGGTCAGTGCATGCTTGACGCCAATGCGCCGCGCCAGTTTCTGCTCGAATTCGGCGTTGAAACGGCCTGTCGTCAGCCAGAAATCAAGCGCGGAATCAACGAGAAGCTGCATGTCGCGCGCGCCATAGACCCGACCTGACACCGGAATGTTCGGCTTGTCCGGATTGAACGGCGGGCGCGCATGCGCGACGGCGTGATAGCGTCCGACAAGATCGAGGATGGCGGCCCGCAGTTCCTCGGGATCGTTCGGCGTATCTGTCAGCATGCGCGACTTCCTCGGGGCGCGAGTGGACAAACGTCAGGATGTCGGGAGATCGCGCCATCCGCGTCCGCGGCCTCTCGCCGGGGGTGATTGTTCCACGGTCGAATTCATTATTTCGTCGCACCGAGCGAGGGCGCGACGCCTCTCGCCCCGATCGCGCCGGGCTTTCATGGTCGAAAGCCCATCGCATCCCACCAGCGCGGGCGCGCCGCCTGTGACAGCGATAGGGCGCTGGACCTAATTTTTGGTAAACGCCGTCGCGCCGGACTTGAAGGCGGCCACGCGAACCAAGAAACTCAGCAAATTCAGCGCGGCGGAAGCCGTAGGGAGTTCGGGCGGTTCGATCGGTCGATGAGACGTTCGTCCCGCGCGAATCGCGAATTTCCGTGGATGATTTTGCGCGCATCGGGCCTAAAGCGACGCCAACCCGTGCCCAGGAAAGCAGCCGGGACAGAAGACTCAAAAATCCGCGGCGACGGGTTCTCCTCACAAAACCCCACGCGGATGGCCGGTGAAAGCGAGTTGGGAGGTTGGCCTGTCTATTGCAAAAAGAATTTGCGAACTTGGCAATAAACGAAACGGGTTTTCTCATGGCCATCGAGCCTCCCACGATCGCTTCCCTTCAATCGCAGGGCGTTCCGGGCTTCTTCGTGACTTGCTCCAATCCGATGTGCCTGCATTCGACGCCTATCGCCTTTGAAACCTTGTCGCTCGATCCTTCGACTCCACTCCCGGAGATCGAAAAAGGGCGCAGCTTCATATGTCCCGCTTGCGGCTCCCGGCAGATTTCGACCTTGCCCCACTGGTCCGGTCATCCGGCGACGGACGCGGATCGCTGATCGCCTTGAGCGGAAAAGCGCCCGCTCGCGCCGCGCGATCCGCGCCGGGCGGAAGTTTCCGTCCGTCATTTTGGTCACAGTGACATGATTTGGGTTCCGAACTCCCGCGTCGCCAACCTGTTTTACGCCGTCTATATTGTTGTATTCATAAGTGGGCTCGCCGTCTTCGGCTATATGCTCAACGGATGGAGTTTCGGCGACGCGCTTTACATGGTCGTCTTGACGGTCTTCACCGTCGGCTTCAGCGAAGTTCGGCCGGTCGACACGGTGACGTTGCGGACAATCACGGTAATCCTAATCGTAATCGGCTGCACCGGGATGATTTATCTGACCGGCGCGCTCATCCAATTCATCACTTACAACCAACTGCAAGAGCTTCTCGGAACGACGCGCATGAACAAGCAAATCGAGGACCTTGATAGACATGTCATCATCTGCGGCTATGGCCGCTTAGGAATGATGTTGGCGAAGGAATTACGCGAAGGGAAGTCTAAATTCGTGATTATCGAACCCAGTCTCGATAGTTGCAATGAAGCGAAACAACACGGGCACCTGTATATACATGCCGACGCGACCGAGGAGAGCGCCCTGAAACAAGCCGGCATCGATCGGGCGCGCGCGTTGGCGAGCGTCGTATCGTCAGATCCGGTCAATGTGTTTATCACCCTCACCGCGCGCGGCCTGAACAGATCCATTCAAATTATCGCGCGCGGAGAAGAGCCCTCGACGCAAAAGAAATTGCTGCAGGCCGGCGCGAACGCGGTCGTGCTTCCCACGCATATCGGCGCCGAGCAGATCGGCTCGATGATTCTCTTTCCGGCCATAGCCGGAATGATTCAATCCTCCGAACGTCGGCGGCAGATGGAGGTGGATTTGCGCTCGCTCGGGCTCGAAATCCAAATCGTGGTCACGGCGGAAGGAAGCATGTTCGCCGGCCGCACGGTGGAGGAGATCGAGGAGCGCTCGGAACACACTTTCTTTGTGATCGCGATCGAGAAAGCGGGTAGTGGGGTCGTCGAGCGGCCGCGCCCGGAGACGCGCGTTTATCCTGGCGATGGCGTAACCGTCATCGGTCGGGACGACCGCGTGAATGTCCTGAGTAAATTCAACGCTCCGGCGGCGCCCGTGGTTTCGCAACCCGCCACGGCAATATGATTGCCGCTCGAAATGAAAGTTGGAGCGCTCTTGCGTCGAAGGCCGTCTTTTGCCAAATAGGGGCCGGGAGGTTGGCGGTGGACGTTCCACTCGCCAACCGGGTCAGGTCCGGAAGGAAGCAGCCCTAACGAGAACGGGCGGGTCTTCGTCCAACCTCCCACTTTCGCGCGCGCCAGGTTTCATTCGAGCGGCGCGGTTGGCGGAATCGCCAAAATCATAGACCGCCCGCGAGCTATAGCTGATGGACGAGCAGCGCCAATCGCCGACCGCCTCGGAGAGCGCCGGTCTACCGCTGGCGGGTTTCGACGCCGCGCGGCCGGCGGCCGCCTATCGCGTGCTCGCGCGCAAATACCGCCCCTCGGGCTTCTCGGATCTCATCGGCCAGGAGCCGATGGTGCGCACGCTGCAAAACGCCTTCGACCTTGACCGCATCCATCAGGCCTATCTCCTGACGGGCGTGCGCGGCGTCGGCAAGACGACGACCGCGCGCATTCTGGCGCGCGCATTCAACTATGAGTTGCCCGCGACGGACGGCCGGCCCGCCGTCGACCGCCCCACCATCCACATGGAGGAATTGGGCGTCCATTGCCGGGCGATCATCGAATCGCGGCACGTCGACGTGCTGGAGATGGACGCCGCCTCGCACACCGGCATCGACGATGTTCGCGAGATCATCGACAACGCCCGCTACCGTCCGGTGATGGCGCGCACCAAGGTCTACATCATCGACGAAGTGCACATGCTCTCCAAGGCCGCTTTCAACGGCCTGCTGAAGACGCTGGAAGAGCCGCCCGAACACGTCAAATTCATCTTCGCCACCACCGAAATCGACAAGGTGCCGGTTACGGTCCGCTCGCGCTGCCAGCGTTTCGATTTGCGCCGCGTCGACGCGGGCGAGTTGGCGGCGCATTTGCGCAAAATCTGCGATCTCGAAGGGGTGAGGATCGAAGCCGAGGCGCTGGCCACCATCGCGCGCGCGGCGGAGGGCTCCGTTCGCGACGCGCTGTCCTTGCTCGATCAAGCCATAGCGCATGGCGGCGGGGGGCTTGGGGCGGCCGGCGACGGGCCGGAAATTCTCGCCGAGGACTTGCGAGCGATGCTTGGCGTGGCCGACAAGGCGCGCGTCGTCGACCTGTTCGAGGCGGCGATGGCCGGTGAGATCGCCGCAGGGTTGGGCCTTTTGGAAGACCAGTACAACGGCGGGGCCGATCCCGCCCGGGTAATCCTGGAGTTGGCCGAATTCGCCCATCTCGTCACGCGCATAAAGGTGGCGCCGGATACGGCGGATTCCTCCGCGCTGACCCCCGAGGAGAGCCGGAGAGGGCGAGCGCTCGCCGAACGCCTGTCGATTCCCGTGCTGTCGCGCGCCTGGCAGATACTCTCCAAGGGCGTCGAGGAACTGCGCGGCTCGGAAATGCCCCTCGCCGCCGCGGATATGGTCTTGGTGAGGCTCGCTCACGCGGCCGACTTGCCGACGCTGGACGAGGCCTTGCGCCGGCTGG
>JBAWEN010000416.1:0-1641 GCA_049591215.1 Methylocystis sp.
CTTCCGCCCCCCGTTTGAAAAGCACTCCCGAGCCCACGGCGACGGGCATATCTTCCAGCAACAGGAGCATATCGAGGATCAAATTCATGTCTCGTCTCATAACGCCCCTTACGCCTTCCGTTGACTAAACGCGCACACGATGGATCCGAGATTTTTCCCATCGGGCGGAAACGCTTGTAAAAATAAGCAGGATCTATTTCGAAATAATTTAGCGCGTTGCTTGGAAAATGAAGGTGGTAAACGGAGTTGCCCGACACGGCTGTCCGGCGCGCTCGCCGATGCGTGCGCCGGCGCACGACGCGAAGCTTCAATGCGGGGCATGTATCCTCGCAACGCCCATGAGAGCGAGCGACAAAAGGGAGAAACTCATGTCCATCGTCGCCATCCGACGCGTCGCCGCGTTCGCGGTGGTTTGCGCGGCGAGCCTCGCGAGCGAAACCAGGGCTCAATCCACCCCGCCGCGTCAGGAAGCGCTGCCCCAGCTCGCGAGATTCTGTCCGTCCTGGGCCGAGGCGCACGAACGCACATTGGCGAGCCTCAACAATGGCCGCCCCGTATATCCCGTTCACTGGAAGGGATGCGTTTGGTTGAAGAAGGGCGCGCGGGTCGAAGTCGTCGAAAGCGACGATTCGTCGACCGAGATCATTTACAAGGGCAAGCATTGGTTCGCGGACGATCCGCTTTTCTAACGCTCCGCGCGGACGAAGCGCCCCCTACCCCGCCTTGGTCACCAGCAGAAAGCCAATATTGCGCTCGGACTCCTCGAAATAGCGCAACGCGCCAATCCCCGACTCGATTCCGTCGGCGAGTGAGGCGATTTGCTCGCGCGTGCGAAACACGAGGTTCCAGCCCATGAAGGATTCCATGTAGCCGATGTCCTCGATGTCGGTCAGGAAATTGCCGACCAGCAGCATGCCACCCGGCTTCAGCATGTCAAACATCGTCTTGACGAGCCGCTTGCCGGCGCGCTCGTCGACATAATCGAACAGGCCGGCGGTGTAGACGAGATCGAAATCGCTTAAATCATAACGCCCGACGATCAGCCGCGCGATAGAGCCCTGCATGGTTTTCAGCGCCGTCGAGCCGGTGGTCGCTTCCGCCTCGGCCAGCGAGCGCGCGTCCTGGTCGAAGGCGACGATTTCCTCCACCACGCCGGCGCGCAGGGCGTGCGAGAAGAGGAGTTCGCGCACATGCCCGCTGGCCACGGAGAGAACGCGCGCGTGGCGCCGCTCGATGCAAACACGGTCGATCATCTCGGCGATGACGTGCATGCGGCGGCGGACCGCGCGCGGCGCATGCGTGTTCGTGGTGTAGTTATAAATCCAGCGCCCGACCGGCGTCGCGTCGGCGAGTTCATGCTCGGCGTGGGCCATGCCGTACATGTAGTCGATCAGCACGGCGTCGCCGGCATGTCCGCGCGGCTTCTGGAACGAGCGCCGCGTAAAAGGGTCTTGATGCAGGAATTCGCGCACGGGATGGGCGATGCAGTCCTCCCTGGCGAAAGCGCTCCATGCGGCGCTCAAGAGCGCGTGGCGCGACGCCTTGCAGGCGTGATCGACGAGCGGCATGGCCTCGAGCCAGCGGCCTTGCGCGAAATGCTCCGCCGCCTCGTCGAGATTGCGCAACGCCGCGACCTTGACG
>JBAWEN010000417.1:0-4212 GCA_049591215.1 Methylocystis sp.
ACGCGATCCTGAAGCGCGTGGCCCCGCTCGCCAAGGAGCTTGGCTCCAACCTTGTGCTTCCTTGCGACGCCGAGGATATTTCGACGGTCGACGCGGTGTTCGCCCGGCTGCGGGAGGAGTGGGGGGAACTGGATTTTCTCGTCCATTCGATCGCCTATTCCGACAAGAACGAACTCAAGGGCCTATACGCAGACACTAGCCGCGAGAATTTTATCCGCACGCTGGTGATCTCATGTTTCTCTTTCACCGAGGCGGCGAAGCGCGCCGCGGCGATGATGAAGAGCGGCGGATCGTTGTTGACGGTGAGTTTCGCCGGGGGCACCCATGTCATGCCCAATTACAATGTGATGGGCGTCGCCAAGGCGGCGCTGGATTCCTCGGTGCGTTATCTCGCCGCCGATTTCGGCGATCGCGGCATTAGAGTGAATGCGATTTCGCCCGGGCCGGTGCGGACCATGGCGGGCGCCGGCATCACCGGCGCGCGCGCGATGGGCGCGTTCCAGAAAGCGCACTGCCCGCTGCGGCGCATGATCACGCTCGACGAAATCGGCGGTTCGGCGCTTTACCTTTTGTCGGAGTTGTCGGGCGGCGTGACCGGCGAAATTCATCTGGTCGACGCCGGCTACAACATCATGCTGCAACCGCGGCCCGAGGACTTGAACGGCGGCGGCGAATAGCGCGCGGGCCCTATTTTACGCTCGCCGTGATTCGTTCCATCTCCGCCTCGGCGCGCAAACTGTCGACATCGCGGAAGATCGAGGCGACGGCGAGCGCCCGGCCGCCATGCATATAGCGCAGAAGGCAATCCCTGGCCGCGATGTCGCCTTCGACCTCAATCGCATCCCAGCCTTCGGCGTGGCCGACGTAATTGATCGGCGTGTCGTAATGCTGGCTCCAGAAGAACGGGACGGCCTCGAAAGCCTCGCGCGCGCCCAGCATGTTGCGCGCCGCCGTCGCGCCCTGCCGCTCGGCGACGACCCAATGTTCGACGCGAATGCGCTCGCCGCTATGCGGATCTGGCCAACGCGCGATGTCGCCCGCGGCATAAATTCCCGGCGCGCTGGTTTCGAGAAAAGCGTCGACAAGCACGCCGCGCTCCATGGCGAGACCCGCCTTTTCCGCGAGTTCGAGCCTTGGCCGCACGCCGACGCCCACGACAACCAGTTCGGCCTCCAGGCTCTTGCCGCTCTTTAGCGTCACTTGCCTTTCGTCGATCGCGGTCGCGACATCCTCGAGGTGAAAGATGACGCCATGTTGTTCGTGCAGCTTGCGCACAAAGGCGCCGATTTCGGCGCCGAGCACGCGCTCCATGGGGATCTTCTCGGGCGCGGCGACGTGAACCTCGAGTCCGCGCGCCCGCAGCGAAGCCGCGACTTCGAGACCGATGAAGCTCGCGCCCAGCACGACCGCGCGACGCGCTTTTGTCGCGCGCGCGATGATCTCCTGGCAATCGGCGAGTGAACGCAGGGTGCGCACATGCGGCAGTTCCGCGCCCGGGATTTGGAGCCGCGCGGGCTCGGCCCCGGTCGCCAGCAGCAGCCGATCGAATTCGAGCGCGCTCCCGTCGGCGAGCGTCAGCCGCCGCGCCTTCGCGTCGAGGCCTTTGGCGACGGCGCCGAGCCGTAGGTCGATCCCATTCTCGGAATAGAAATTTTCCGGCCGCAGCGGCAGCCATTCCTCCGGCGCGCCGCCGGCGAGATAGTCCTTCGAGAGATTGGGGCGATCGAGCGGCGCCGCGTCCTCGGCGCTCAACATGATGAGCTTGCCCGCGAAACCCTGGCGCCGCAGTTCCGCCGCGGCCGCGAGCCCCGCCGCGCCGCCGCCGACGATCACCACCGTTTTCGTGGCCTCCATGGGGGCAGGGACGCGGGTTTTCGCCGCGCGTTGGCCGCGCACGAAAACCTTGCCGTCCCGACGTTCGACCGTCCAGCAGGGAAGGGAGTCGAGCGCTGGAGCGCGCAGGACTTCCCCCGTGGCGAGGTCGAAGCTCGCGTGATGCCAGGGACAATGGATCTCGCCGCCCAGGACAAGTCCGTCGACGAGCGGCGCGTGGTAATGCGAGCAATGCGCGCCGATGGCGAAAACCTCGTCGTCGCGCAGCACCAGCAGCACTTCCTCTTCCCCGACCCGGCCAACCAATTTGCCATCGCGCTCGAGCTCGGCGAAGTCGACGCCTTGGGCGAGGTCGGGGCCATCGGGCGTTTCGGAATCCGCGGTCATCGTCGTCTCCTTGTATTTTTTGCCCCGGCGCTCACTTCGCCATGCAGTCGCTCGCCAATACGTCCAGGCGCCTCGCGCGCGCCTTCGCCGCGGTCGGTAGTTCTTCGCTCGCGGCGCGCTCCGCGATGCAGGCGCAGGCCTCGCGGCAAACGGACTTTTCACCCCCGCTCGCCTCGCATTGCGCGACGCAGGCGCCGACGAAGCCGCCCGAACTCTGGTCGCTCGGCGCCGCCCCGAAGAAGACGAGCGCGGCGAAAAGGCCAAAGAGCAGCGGCTGGTGGATTAGATAGAGCGCGAGACTGTGTCGGCCAAGCCAGGTCAGCGGGCCGGCCTCGAGATTTCCGCCGATCGCGCCCCAACCTCGAGCCGCCCAAAACTTCGCGGCGGCGACGCCGGCGAAGACGGCGGCCGACCAGGGTAGAATGGGCTGATAATCATTGGTCAGCGGCTCGAAGGTCGAAAGACCGACCCAACTCAGCCAAGGGGTGTTGAAGGCGGGCGAGGCGAGGAAGATTGGCGCCAGGGCCGCCGCGAGCGCGGCGAGAACCGCGGCCGGCCAAGGGGCGAGAAGCAACGGCGCCGCCAACAGGCTCGCGAGGGCGATGCAGTGCAGAATGCCGAAGAACACGAAGGCTTGCGGAAACGCGATATAGGTGCCGAGCGAGACCAGTCCCGCCGCGCCAGCGATCACGAAAAACCGGCGCCAGAACGCCCGCGGGCCCGAACCCCGCGCGCGCGCCACGACCAGACTGACGCCGACGATGTACAAGAAAGCGGTGGCGATGGCGTGGCCGAACAGTTTCACGCTCGGCGAATAGGGAAAATCCCTGTCGATATAACCGAAATTGCCGAGGTCCCAGATCAGATGGAACGCCGCCATGGCGATAATGGCGGTCCCACGCGCGGCGTCGAGAATGACGATGCGCGCGGGCGCCGCGGCGGTCATTTCGCCAGCAATGTGGCGGCCTGGAACTTGCCGAAGACCATGTCCGGCGCCGACAGATTGTGGCGCGACGGCAAATGTCGTCCCACCCATAATTCCGTGGCGTTGGCGCCGGGAAAGCCGATCACCTCGGCCTCCTGCCAACTCGCGCCGCGCTTGTTGCGCCAGGCGACGCGCGCTGCGTCGTTCATCGTTTGCATCGCGAACATCGACCGCAGCGAGGCGAACGGCAGCCCTTCGGGCATCGCGTCGCTATAGGAAACGTCGAGCGCGATGTGTTCCTGGTCGATCTTATCCAGTTTGATTCGGGCCGTGCCGCCGCGCTTAAATTTCAGCACGAAGGTTCGGGTCTCCGGCTCGAAGGCGATTTCCTCCAGGGCGACGATCGGGCGCTGCTGTATTTCGACCGGTCCGACCAGAAAGGACGAGCCATAGGCGGTCCAGCGCATCTCCTCGAAGGGCAGGGGACGGGCGCGCCAATAGCCGTCGGGCGGATAGAAGACCATGATCTCTTCGGCGCGCTGGCGATAGTTCATCCAGAACTGCACGAGGTGAAAGCCTTTTTCGACCCGATCGCCGACGCGCACCGGCACGGTGGGGGCCCGCCAAAAGGCCTTGGCCGGGAAGGTGTAGCCCGTCAGCCAGAAGTCGGGCGTCTCCCAAAAGGTCAGGCGGCGCGTCTGCTCGGCGAATCCCGAATAATCATGGGAGAACTCGCAGCTCGACCAGTCGGGCGCGTAGCGGTCGGTCCCGATCATGTTGATATAGGAGGGATGCACGGCCTGGATTTGCATGCGGCGCACGCGCGAAGAGAATAAATCGAGTTCGATATTGTCCTTCTCGGCGCACAGTTCCGGCACCGATTTATTCTCGACGCGCACCTGCAACTCGTCCTCGAGTTCGGATTGCGCGAGGGCCTTGGGCGCGCCGAGCGCGAGACTCGTCCCACCAACAAAACTTGCTCCGCCAAGCAGGAAGCGGCGGCGATCGGTCGACGTCATGTCCTTGGGCATTCCTTGTTTCGGCCGCGCGAACGGCGGCGCGCCATT
>JBAWEN010000418.1:0-1577 GCA_049591215.1 Methylocystis sp.
CGCGCAAATCTCCCTGCCGGGCGCCGTCGCCCCGGAGGCGGAGGGCGCGGTCGCGGAAGGTGTGAAGCATCCCGCGTCCAAGTCCGCGCATAAAAGGGCGCGCGCGGGCGACGCCGAGGAGCAAGCGGCGGCGGGCCCGGCGATCGCGCCGAAAGCCCCGTCCGACGACGCGATCGTCGGCAAACCGCTTTATCAGGATGGCGAGCGCAGCATCGTGGAGTTTCAGCGGGTCGGCGGCGAGACGCGGCTTTCGCGGTTGACGCTGACAGGCGACCGCATGTCGCGCTCCGGCGACAGTTGCCGCGTCGACGTGTCGGAGACGCCGCTCAAGCTGACGCCGCGCGAGGGCGACGCGGGCCTGCGCCGCTATCGGGTCGATTTCCCGGCCTGTCCGTTCAGTTTCGACGTGCTCGACGGCGCCATTCTCGTCTCGAACGAAGGCGGCGCTTGCGAAATCAAGGCCGCCGACTGCCGCGTCGATCCCACGGGCCTCTGGGGCGAGAAGGATTTTGACGAGAAGCGCGGCAAGCAAATGCTGGGCACCCGCGCCCGCGTCGAAAAGACCGTGCGCGCGGATTTTCGCGAGCTCTACGTCAAGAACAAGAAGGACAAGCCGCTGCGCAAACTGCTGGTGCGCGAGCAGGCGGGGTTCTCCTCGCGTCGCGAGGAGATTTGCCGCAACTATCTGCAAGAGGCGGACTACGGCTATTGCGCGCTGCGCGTGACCGAGGCGCGCGCGCTGACGCTCGGCACGCAGCTCGCGGAGGGAATCAAGCGCCCGGCGGACATGCCGGCGGAGGAAGCGCCGCGCAAGAAGGGGCGGAAGAAGTAGCCGCTCACCCGCCCTTGCGCGTAAGCAGCCCCTTGGCCGGATCATAGGCGCGCAGCGCGGCGATCAGGAACAGGCTGGCGTAGAGCGCGACCGCCGCCAGCGACTCCCAGGAGATCTGCTCGTAAAAGGCGAAACGGATCAGCTCCACCGCATGGGTGAATGGATTCAGCGCGCAAAAATAATACAGCCAGGGGCCGGACTCCTTCACGCGCCACAGCGGATAGAGCGCGGAGGACGCGAAGAACATCGGGAAGATCACGAAGTTCATCACGCCGGCGAAATTTTCAAGTTGCTTGATCAGCGACGACAGCAGCATGCCGAGCGCGCCAAGCATCAGGCCAGACAGCGCCAGCGCCGGCAGCACGGTGAGATAGCCCCATTTGGTCGGCGGCTCGATCTCCCAAAAGTAAGCGACGATCAGATAGGCGTAGACCTGCAACACCGACACCGCGACGCCGGCGAACAGCTTAGAGCCGAGCAAATACCAGCGAGGGAAGGGCGAGACGAGCAGCGTGCGCATATTGCCCATCTCGCGGTCGTAGACCATCGACAGCGACGACTGCATGCCGTTGAACAATTGAATCATCGCCATCAGGCCGGGCGTTATATAGACCTCGTAGAGCACATAGGTGTCATAGGGCGGGATGATCGACACGCCCAGCACCGAGCGAAACCCCGCTGCGAAGATGAACAGCCAAACCAGCGGCCGCACCAGCGCCGAGACGAAGCGCTCGCGCTGATGCAG
>JBAWEN010000419.1:0-3384 GCA_049591215.1 Methylocystis sp.
CGGCAGTTTTTCGCGCTCGCGCACCACCTGATGCACGATGCGCTCGACGATCCGCTCGGCGACCTGGGCCGCGCGCGCCGGGCTGTTCGCCGCGACCAGTTCCTCGACGCGGTCGGGGGCGTCCTCGTCTTCGTCCTCGCCGGAGATCAGTTGCGAGGATAGCGGCTGCGACAGCTTGGAGCCGTCGCGATAAAGCGCGTTGGCCTTGAGCGCGAGGCGCCAGGACAAGAGATAGGCCGCCTCGCAATCCTCTATGCTGGCGTCATTGGGCATGTTGATGGTCTTGGAGATCGCGCCGGAGATGAAGGGCTGCGCCGCCGCCATCATGCGGATGTGCGACTCGACCGAGAGATAACGCTTGCCGAGGCGACCGCAAGGGTTAGCGCAGTCGAACACGGCGTAGTGCTCGGACTTGAGGAAGGGCGCGCCCTCCAGCGTCATCGCGCCGCAGATGTGCACATTGGCGGCCTCGATGTCCGAGCGCGAAAAGCCCAGATGCGAGAGGAGCTCGAAGTTCTTGTCCTCCATCGCGCTCGCCGGAATCTTCAGCGCGCCGGCAAGGAATTCCGCGCCAAGCGTCCATTTGTTGAAGACGAATTTTATGTCGAAGGCGCCCGCGAGCGACTTCTCGACGACGGCTAGCTTCTCGTCCGTGAAACCCTTGGCGCGCAGCGATCCGGTGTTGATCGCCGGCGCGTTGGAGAGCGTCGCGTGGCCGACCGCATAGGCCTCCATCTCGGCGATCTCGCTCTCGCGATAGCCGAGCGCGCGCAGCGCTTCGGGCGCGGCGCGGTTGACGATCTTCAGGTAACCGCCGCCGGCCAGCTTCTTGAATTTCACCAGCGCGAAATCGGGCTCGATGCCGGTGGTGTCGCAATCCATGACGAGGCCGATGGTGCCGGTCGGCGCGACGACGGTGACCTGCGCGTTGCGATAGCCGTAAAGGCCGCCTTGCGTGAGCGCGGTGTCCCAGGCGCGTTCGGCGGCGGCGATCAGCGCCTTGTCGGGGCAGGCGGCGTGATCCAGCGGCGTCGGCGCCATGGCCAGTTTTTCATAGCCGACGTGTTCGCCGAGCGCGGCGCGGCGATGATTGCGGATGACCCGCAGCATCGGCTCGCGGTTCTCCATGAAGCGGGCGAAGGGGCCGCGCTCCTTGGCCATTTCGGCCGATGTCGCATAGGCGACGCCGGTCATGATCGCCGACAGCGCGCCGGCGATGGCGCGGCCCGCCGCGCTGTCATAGGCGACGCCCGACGACATCAGGAGGCCGCCGACATTGGCGTAGCCGAGGCCCAGCGTGCGGTAGTCGTAGGCGAGCTGCGCGATCTCGCGCGAGGGGAATTGCGCCATCAGCACGGAGATTTCGAGCACCACGGTCCATAGCCGCACGGCGTGTTCATAGGCGTCGATGTCGATGCGCTTCGTCGCCGCGTCGCGGAATTGCAGCAGGTTGAGCGAGGCGAGGTTACAGGCGGTGTCGTCGATGAACATATATTCGGAGCAGGGGTTCGACGCCCTGATTTCGCCGCCGGCCGGGCAGGTGTGCCAGTCGTTGATCGTCGTGTGGAACTGAACGCCGGGATCGGCGGAAGCCCAGGCGGCGTAGCCGATCTTGCCCCACAGATCGCGCGCCTTGACGGTCTTGGCGGGCTTGTGGTCGAGGCGGCGGATCAGCGTCCAGTCCTTGTCCTCCTCCACCGCGTGCAAGAAGGCGTCGGTGACGCGCACGGTGTTGTTGGAATTCTGGCCGGAGACGGTGAGATAGGCCTCGCTGTCCCAATCGATGTTGAAAGTATCGAACTCCATGTCCTTGAAGCCCTGGCGCGCATATTGGATCACTCGCTTGATCAGCGCGTCCGGAACCTCCTCGCGGCGCGCGAGCTTGATCTCGCGCTTTAGCGCCGGATTCATTTCCGCGTTGAAGCAATCGTCGTTCGACCCCTGGCAGTTCACGCAGGCGCGCAAAATGGCCTTGAGGTGTTTTTTGACGATCTTCGAGCCGGCGACCAGCGCCGCGACTTTCTCCTCCTCCTTGACCTTCCATTCGACGAAGGCCTCGATGTCCGGGTGATCGACGTCGACCACGACCATCTTGGCGGCGCGGCGCGTCGTGCCGCCCGATTTGATCGCGCCCGCCGCGCGGTCGCCGATCTTGAGGAAGGACATCAGCCCCGAGGAGGAGCCGCCGCCCGAGAGCTTCTCCTTCTCGCCGCGCAGATTGGAGAAGTTGGAGCCGGAGCCCGAGCCATATTTGAACAGCCGCGCCTCGCGCACCCAAAGGTCCATGATGCCGCCGTCGTTGACGAGATCGTCGGCGACCGACTGGATGAAGCAGGCGTGCGGCTGCGGATGCTCGTAGGCGCTCTTCGATTTGACCAGCTTGCCGTTGGCGTGGTCGACGTAAAAATGGCCCTGGCCGGGGCCGTCGACGCCGTAAGCCCAGTGTAGGCCGGTGTTGAACCATTGCGGCGAATTGGGCGCGGCCATCTGCCTCGCCAGCATGTGGCGCAATTCGTCGCTAAATGCCTGGGCGTCTTCCTCCGTGTCGAAATAGCCGCCCTTCCAGCCCCAATAGGTCCAGGCGCCGGCGAGCCGGTCGAACACCTGCCGCGCGGTGATCTCGCTGGTCGCGCGCTGGTCCTTCGGCAAATCGGCGAGCGCCTCCGTATCGGCGACGGAGCGCCACAGGAAGGAGGGGACCGCGTTTTCCTCGATGCGCTTTAAGCGCGCCGGCACGCCGGCCTTGCGGAAATATTTCTGCGCCAGCACGTCGGCGGCGACCTGGCTCCAGCTCGCGGGAACCTCGATATTGTCGAGCGAGAACACCACCGATCCGTCGGGATTGCGGATCTCGCTCTTGGTCGTGCGAAACTCGATCGACGCGTAAGGAGACTGGCCGGAGGTGGTGAAACGCCGCTCGATCTTCATCTCGTTCAATTCCTTGTTTTCGCGCGGGCGAAATCGCGCGACGGGCCATCGCTTGGCGCCGGCGGCGGGCCTCGTCTGAGCGAGCGCGCCAAAGCCGACGCCCCTGGTGGGACGCTTTCAATCAAATGCACTGGGGAACGCACACGGGACGATAAGCGCGCACATAGCGACCGACTTAACGCCGGCGTCCCAAACGTCGCTTCGAATCCGCGCCGCTTTGTCATCTGGCGTGCTTTCAGAGTGCGTCAAGGAATCCATCTCGTCAAGATATAGAGCTCAAATTCGTTAAAACTCCCATATCTTGTAAATTTTCGTGGATATCGGGGAAAACTATTCAATTACGCCCCGGCATGGTTGCGCCGCGGCGCGGATTGCGCAAGGGGCGTCGGAAGCTTCGCTTGAGGTCAAGCCTCGCCCAGTTCGCTGGTGAAAATAGGTTAAAACACGCGGTTAGAA
>JBAWEN010000420.1:0-1909 GCA_049591215.1 Methylocystis sp.
GATGCAGCGCTTCGCCGTGCAGTGCGATGTCGAGGCCCTCGCGCTCTTCGTCGGGCTCCGCGCGCAGCGGGATCAGCACGTCGACGAACTTCAGCACGAGAGAGGACGCGCTGCGCGCCAACGCCCCCGACGCCGACCCCTCGCCGCGCCGACTGCTCGCCGCGCTCGAGAGCGCCCGGAAGGAAATATCGCGCCTGTTGTGAAGTGGCGGGAGTCGCTCCCTCTCCCCGCTAGCGGGGAGAGGGTTGGGGTGAGGGGCCGGGGCGCTGTCCACGACGCGACGCGCCCGCGCGGTTTCGCCGTGCAATCCCCGTTCGGGCATATGCCCCAAGCCGCTCACCCTGCCCTCTCCCCGCAAGCGGGGAGAGGCGGACGAGCGGCGAGATCGCCGCGCTTGTTTTCTAAATCCTCTATTGATGCAGCGCTTCGCCGTGCAGTGCGATGTCGAGGCCCTCGCGCTCTTCGTCGGGCTCCGCGCGCAGCGGGATCAGCACGTCGACGAACTTCAGCACGAGATAAGTGCCGACCGCGCACCAGACCACCGTCACGCCGACGCCGATCGCCTGCGTGACGAACTGATGCGCGTCGCCTTCCAGCAGTCCGGAGACGCCGGGATCGCCCCCCGAGGCGGTGATCGCCCGTGTCGCGAACACGCCGGCCAGCAGCGTGCCGAGAATGCCGCCGACGCCATGCACGCCGAACACGTCGAGCGTGTCGTCGTAGCGCAGCCGCTGCTTGACCGCCGTGCACATGAAGTAACACACGGAGCCGGCGATCAGGCCGATGACGACGCCGTGCCAGGGCAGAATATAGCCCGACGCCGGGGTGATCGTGCCGAGCCCAGCGACCGCTCCGGAGATCAGCCCCAGCACCGACGGCTTGCCGCGCTGGATCCACTCGAGCCCGCTCCACATCAGCGCGCCGGCGCAGGCGGCGAGATGCGTGGCCACGATGGCGAACACCGCGCGAGAACCCGCCGCGAGCGCCGAGCCGCCGTTGAACCCGAACCAGCCGACCCACAGCAGCCCCGTGCCGACGACCGCCAGCGACAGATCGAACGGCGCGAGATTCTCGCGGCCAAAACCCTGGCGCTTGCCGATCACCAGCGCGGCGACCAGCCCGGCGACGCCGGCGTTGATATGCACGACGGTTCCGCCGGCGAAATCCAGCAGACCCAGCTTTTGCAGGAAGCCGCCGCCCCACACCCAATGCGCCGTGGGAATATAGACGACGAACAGCCACACCGCGCAAAACAGCATGAAGGCCGAAAACTTCATGCGCTCGGCGACCGCGCCGCCGATCAGCGCGCAAGTAATGACCGCGAAGGTCATCTGATAGGCCATGAACAATATTTCGGGAATCGTCTTGGCGAGCGGACTGATCGTTACGGCGTCAATCCCCATCAAGCCGATGCGCGCGAAATCGCCGAGGTAGGCGCCATCGCCGGAAAACGCCAGGCTGTATCCGAGCAGCGCCCACAGGATCGACACCAGCGCGGTCGCGACAAGGCTCTGCGCCATCGTCGCGAGGATGTTCTTCTTCCTGACCATGCCGCAATAAAACAGCGCGAGCCCCGGCAGCGTCATCATCAGCACCAGCGCGGTCGCGACGATCATGAAGCCGGTGTCGGCGGGGTCGATCTTGTTGGCGGCGTCTTGCGCATGGGCGGGCAGGCTGGCGAAGGCGGCGCAACAAAGCGCGGCGAGCGCCGAAAGGGGTTTTCGCATGATGTGGGGCTCTGTGAGGAGAAAGGGAGGGGTTAAGGCCCGCGCGCTCCTTCTCCCACTCGTGGGAGAAGGTGGCCCTTGCGAAGCAAGGGTCGGATGAGGGCTCTTGGGAAGCTCCAACCAAGTCGCGAGAACCCACATCCGACCCCACTTCGTGGGGCTGCCTTCTCCCGTGAACGGGA
>JBAWEN010000421.1:0-1894 GCA_049591215.1 Methylocystis sp.
CGCGCAAAGCGCCGGATCGGCGCGCTCGGCGCAAAACGGCGCGGCGGCCGCGGCCGATTGCAGCGCTTCCCAACGCACCGCGACGAGAAAGCGGCTGGGCGTCGTGATGGCGAATTGAGGGCGGCCATTGCTTGCCCGCGCGGCGCCCGTCAGACCGGCGATCGCCTCGCCCCGCGGCGCGAACAGCCAGACAAGGCCGTCTGGATTGGCGGCAAGCCGCTGATAACCTCGCGCCAACGCGAGCATGGCGTCGGCTGGCGGCTCGATTTCGAACGCCCCGGAGAGAAAATCGACGCGAAGATGATCCGCCAGCGCGCGATAGAACACCTCTTCGTCCACGAGGCCTTCGCCCAGCAACGCGGCGTCCGCGGAAACGCCTTGGCGTCGCGCCAGTTTGGCGGCGTATTGCAACAGCGCCATCGGAACGCCGAAACCGACGAGAAAGGCGATTTCCTTTGGCAGGGGAGCTGGCGCGGCGTCTTGCAGCCCACCCCCACAGCGAAGGCGCAGGCCCACCGATCTGGAAAGCGCCTCCACGCGGCGCCGGTCGAGGCGGCCTCGCTCTTCCCGTATCCGCCGGGCGCCGGTCGAAAATCCGTCAAACGAATAAAGACTCATGCGCGCGACTTTTACTTGACGCCCAACCAAAGCCCCGGCGCGCCGCCTCAAGGCGGCCCACGGCCAAGGATGAGCCAGTTTGGCGCAGCCGCCAAGCTTTGGCAAGCCGCGCGATGCGCGAGAGACGGAATATCCTCCCCTGTTGGGCGCGACGCCCATGGCGCTCGATCGGGCGAGGCGATCAATTTAGGCTCGAAGCGTCACATCGCCGAGGGAAGCCGAGAGAAACTCAATAAACGTCCGCAGCTTCAAGGGCGCATGCCTATGACTGGGGTGGATGGCGTAAATGCCCATCGGCTCGGTGGTGTAGTCGGCCAGAACCTGCTCGAGCGTCCCCGCGCGCAAATGCGGCTCCGCGATAAAATCCGGCTGCATGGTGACGCCCTGTCCATTCGTCGCCATGTGGCACATCGCGTCGCCATTGTTGCAGGCCACGCGCCCGTGAACGCGCACGGTTTCTTCCCCGTTTGGTCCCAAGAATGTCCAGACCGCGCCGGCGCTGGCGTAGGAATATAGTATGCACTCGTGATCGGCGAGATCGGCTGGCTTCATGGGGCGGCCGCGCGCCGCGAAGTAGCCCGGCGACGCGCATACGACCAAGCGCGTCGCGGCGATGCGTTTCGCGATGAGGGAGCTGTCGGCGAGGCGGCCGATGCGAATGGCCAGATCGTAGCCTTCCTCGACGAGATCAACGAGCCGGTCGTTCAAAACGAGATCGATATTCACGCGCGAATAGCGCGCGGTGTAGGCCGCGATTTGCGGGGCCACATGCAATGCGCCAAAGGACATCGGCGCCGTCACCCGCAATCGCCCCACGGGCTCCGACGCCTGGGCGGCGATCTCTCGCTCGGCCTCCTCGATCGCCGCCAGAATGTCGCGGCACCGTTCGAGGTAGGCGGCCCCCGGCTCCGTCAAGCTAACCTTGCGCGTGGTGCGGTTGAGCAATCGCAGCCCAAGATGGGCCTCGAGGTCCATGACAAGCTTGCTGGCCATCGCTCGCGACAGGCCGAGCCGTTCGGACGCCATCGCGAAATGACCGCCATCGGCCACCGCGACAAAGGCCTTCATCGAGCTCAATTGGTCCATATTGTCTGATAACCGAAGATAATTAATCTGTAAATCACCTAATTATCTTTTATATGCGTTGGAATAGAGTTTGGTCCTGATCGGGGGCGCCGTCGCCGCCGTCACAGTTGAAGGAAGAACTCATGACGATTGACCGCACCGCTCCATACGCGGCATTGCTGCTTCGCCTCAGCCTGGGCGTCCTGTTTCT
>JBAWEN010000422.1:0-4563 GCA_049591215.1 Methylocystis sp.
ATATTGGCGAGGTAGGATTTATAGCGTCCCTTGCTCTCGAAACGCGCTCGAAATTGCGAGTCCCTCAGATATTCAACAATTCGCGGCGCGATTCCGCCGGCGATAAAAACGCCGCCCTTCGCGGCAAAAGTGAGGGCGATATCGCCCGCGACGGATCCCAGCATTGCGCAAAATAAATCGAGCGCCTCGCGGCATATGGGACAACCGCCCTCGATCGCGCCCGCGGTGATGCTCGCGGCGCTCCTACGGGCCGCGGACAGATGATCGATCGCGGCGATCGCCTCATAAAGATTGACGAGGCCGTCGCCTGAAAGTACGCGCTCCACCGAAACGTGACCGAAGCGATTGCGAAGGTGTTCGATGATGGCGTCCTCGCGCCGACAGGTCGCGGGCAAGGTCGCGTGGCCGCCTTCCGACGCGATCACGATCTCTCCCGCCGGATTTAGCGCGTGGCACGCGACGCCCAAGCCCGTTCCCGGCCCGAGCACGGCCATGGAAGCCGTCGGATCCGCGCCGCCATTTCCGATCGTGAAAAGATCCGACGATTCTAGAATAGGCAAGGACCAGGCCAAGGCTTCGAAATCATTGATTATTCGAACGGCCCAGTTGAAACTCGCACGCAGTTCCGCCGCGTCGATGATCCAGGAGCTGTTGGTCAATTCGCAGCGTTCGTTCTCGATAGGACCCGCGCACGCCAGAAACAATCGAGCGAATGCGCACGCTTCGGAATGGCGCGAGAGAAACGCGAGAACCGAATCGGCGAAATGCGGATAGTCTCGCACGGCAAGGGTCTCGATCGAGCCAATTCGATCGTCCGCCAGGATAGCGAAACGCGCGTTGGTTCCGCCTATGTCGCCCAACAGAACTTGGTCTGGATCGCCGTGCACTTGAAACCTCTAAGGCTTTGAAAGCCGCCCTGACCCTGCATTAACCGCCGCTTTCCTGCCGGCGAAGGCAGCGATGAAGGCGGCATGGCTCCAGGTGAGATTCTTCGCCGAAGTTTGCGCTCCATTAGTCTGATCGAATTGCTCGGACAACTCTCCCGACGCGGGCGTATGGAGTCGAACCATGGCCATGAACATGTCGCCGCGTTTAAGCAGAGCACTGAGCAGGCCCTCCGTATGTCGCGTCTCGAGCGAGGTCGCCCCAAGCGCCGCCGGGGGCGTCCCAAGCATGTCCGCTAATAACGCCCGGTTGCTGTTTGAAATGGGGACCATGGGGCCTCGCCCGACCGCTTCCGCGAAGCAAAAGTAGAATTGCGCCGCGCCGAGCGTGGAAAAGTAATAGGCGCCGCCGCTGTAATAGACATCATTAGAGTAGCGTCCCATCGCGGGCGCGCAAGACGCCGCACGCTCGCGGTTGATCTTGTAAGCCTTCGCGAAAAGCGCCTCGAGCCGAGCCAGCGTGGCGAGGACTTTCGGATCGAGGACGCCGTGCGGACCATTCGGACGCGCCGCCTGAATCACGGCGAGGACAATTGCGATATCCAGCTGTTTCGCTTCAGCGAAACCGGCCGTTTCCGATGTCTCAACCGCGTGGCTGACATATATGCCGTCGCACGCGTCGAAGTGGGCGTCGAGCCGTTCGCGAAGCTCCAGCGCCGCCGCCCGATACGCGGAGGCGCGCGCCGGATCGCCAGTCTGGTCCATCCAATCCGCTCCATCGCCGAGAGCCGCGTATTGCACGAGACGCGTGTGATAATGATGGCCAAATGTTTCTTCCCAAAGATCGAAACAGGGTTCTTGGAAGTGATGGAGCGTGAAGTCGAGATCTTGCTCGAGAAGCGACGACAGGGACGGACGGTTCACGCGCTCGCGCAGCGCGTCATGGCGCCATAAGCGCAACAGCGTGAGCGCGCGCAGCGCGGGCCCGTCGTACTGCGGGCGTCCCCATTTGATAACATCGAGCGTTCCGTCCGGGTTAAAGCGTGGCTCGCCGAGGACGTGATCGCCAACGATTCGTGATAGCTCATCCGCCGAGCGAGCATAGACGCGGGACGCCGGATCGATCTTCGCTCCAAAATCGACGCGCTTAACAAACTCGCCACCGTCGAGGCGACAAAGGGCCACGCTGAAATCGACGAAATCGGCGAAATGTTGCAAAACTTCCAGTCCAAATGCGCGATCCGCGATCAGCGCTCGCAAGGCGTCCATGACAAGCGCGGAATCGCGCACCCAATGGAAAAAGTAATCCGGGTCGGGGTCGTAGGAAGCAATTTCGGGCGAGGCCAGGACCGAGCCAGGCGAAGGCCTGATTGTCTGGCCGAAACCCCGACGCTCCTTGACAAGATCGGTCGCGGAAATGGCGCGGACCATGGCGGCGGCGGAAAATGCGTATTGCCGATTCATCCAATCGAGAAGCGACTCCGTTTCGCCTCCAGTCGCGTTCTCCTTCCCGCCTGGAACCGATCTCATGCTGGATCCTGTTTCAGATGCGGGCTTCGAAATCCGAGACGACGCAGACCGACCCGCACATCGGGGTCTTTCATGAATAATTCCCACAGCAGGCCCGTGCGATAATTCTCGATCATGATGACGATCGGCCCCTGGTCGATCGCCAGATAGTCTCGCGCGACCCACCCCGCATCCTCGCTGAACGCGTCCACGAAGCCGAAGCGACCCCATATTCTGTCGCCGAGGACATCGTAAAACTGTCGCAAGGCGCGGAAGGCCGCCTCCGGCGCGTATGGAAAACTCGATAAAGCCGCGGTCGGCGCGATCACGCCTTTGTCATCATCGGGCGCATGCGCATAATAGCCCGCTGGGCCGTCACTTGACGTAATCCCCCAGCAGGAGGGGCCATAGCCCTTGTGTTTCCCCGGATTACGCACGCAATGCTCATAGTTGATCATGACATGGCGTGTATTCTGGAGCCAGTAGTCGGCGTAATCGTCCGCTAGCCCGCGAGGATCCAATCCACAGAATGAGTATTGGGAAAAATAAATCGGCCCTCCATAGGGAGGACCGAGCGGCAGGTTGATACCGTAATAGGAATGGCCGTTCAGAAAGCTTCGGCTTTGCGCCCAACCCTGGTGATAGGCCAACGGATCAATCGGGTGGCTCGGCGACGCCGCCGCCAGAACATAACTCAGCAGGCATTCGCTCCAGCCGCGAATTTCGTGGGCAAGGCTGAATCCATTATTGGGGCTCCAATGCCAGGTGAGGACGTTGCTCGTCTCGCGCACGTGCCAGTTCCATTCCACGTCGAGCCACAAGCGAGTAATGCGATCGTGTAGTCGTTTCTCGTCCGAGGCGTCGCTATCGAAATATTGGCGCGCGCACAGCAAGCCTTGAAAAAAATACGAGGTTTCGACGAGATCGCCGCCATCGTCTTTACGGCCGAATGGTACGGCGGCGCCAGTGCGGCCATTCATGAAATGCGGGAAATGGCCATGATAACAAGGCGCGCGCTCCAGGAGATCGAGCATCGACGACAGCCGCGCGATTGCTTCCTCTCGCGCGACCCATCCTCGTTCCGTCGCGACGATCATGGCCATGACGCCGAAACCCGAACCGCCGATCGCGATGAGATCGTCCTCGGGCTCGGCGACAATGCCAACGCGGTCGCGCGCAAGCCCACTCGCTTTATGCGCCCCGTCCCAAAAATAGAGGAATGTTTGTCGTTGCACGAGATCGAGCAGCGTCGCGTCCGAAAGGAGCGATTTTTTTCGGCCTCGGTTCGCGGCGGCTGTCTTCATCATGGAATCCCGCTCGGCGTGAATGATCGACCTGGAAAGGAGCGTCGCGGCCAATGAGACTTCATTTGTCGGCTCCGGAAACAAAAGGCCGAGCATCGGACGTCAAACCTGGTCCCCGCGGTTGTTTGGTCAGGCGGAGGACGCGTGTGAAAAACTTGTCTTCGGTTTGCGATCCGCTGATATAAATTACGGCCGTTGTCGCCAACTCCTTCTCGAAGATGTCGAAAAGCTTTGTTCGCGCATCCTCGCGGAGCGATCCGATCGCTTCATCGACAATGACCCAACGCGGCTTATGGAGCAGCACGCGCGCGAAGGCGAGGCCCTGCTGGTCCGGCTCGCTCAATTCCTTGTCCCATCGCGCCTCGCGATCGAGCCAGCAAGATAAATATGAGAGGCCCATGCTCGCGACAACGGCTTCGAGTTCCCGCGTCGTGAACTTTTGCGACGAAGCCGGATAGGCCAGGACGTCGCGCAAGGCGCCGTCAGGGATATAGGGGCGTTTCGGCATGAACATGATGTGCTCGGCCGGAGGCAGAGTGATCTTGCCTTTTCCCCACGCCCATAGACCGGCCATGGCGCGAAACAAGCTTGTCTTGCCCGAGGCCGGGGCGCCAAGGATCAAAACATGGTCCTTGGGCATGACCTCGACATGCGATTCATTCAAGGTCGTGTAGCCGGTGGGTGAAATGACGCCAAGATCTTCAATACAGAGTTTGTCTTCCCCGCTCCAGCCGAGCTCGATCCGGCTCGCTTGATTTCCTAGTCTGTCCATTTCGATCAGGGCGCAGCGAAGTCCGCCGACGCGAAACAGCGTGGCGCGCCAATCCGCGATGACGCCGACATTATCGACGAACCAACGTAGCGAC
>JBAWEN010000423.1:0-4863 GCA_049591215.1 Methylocystis sp.
CGAGGCCTTTGTAACGTTGGATCGTCAGGCCCTTGCGGCCTTGGCTGTTCATCGCTTCATAGAGCGCGGTCGGACCCGACACCGCCGCCTCGTCTCCCCGCCGCAGCAGGAACGCCTGGCCGGCGAAGATCTCGCGCAGGTCATGCGCGCGTTCGGTCAGTTTGCGCGCTTCGCTGGACGCCAGCAGCGAGGCGTCGAGCATCGCCACATGTTCCACGCCGCGCAGCGTGCGGCGGAAGATATAGCCGTTTTCGCGCGGCGCGCCGCGCCAGCCGCGCTCCGTCTCTTCCGCCACGGCGTCGAGCCGCCGCGCCACTTCGTCGGCGAGCTTTTGCGCCTCGTCGGCGTCGGCGGGCAAGGGCTGCAAGGCGCCGGCGATCGCCGCCTGTTCGACGACCCTGTTGTCGTAGCGCGAGTGCAGGCTGAGCAGGACATGGCGGAAACCGCGGGCGTCCTCGAGCAGGCGGCGCAGGTCGCCGCCGGCGCGATCCTCTCCCGAAGCGCTCCGCAACACCGCGCCGTCGAGCAACGCGTCGATCAGATAATCCTCCAGCGCGCGCTCGTCCTTGAGATATTGCGTCGATTTGCCCTTCGTCACCTTGTAGAGCGGCGCCTGCGCGATGAAGATATGGCCACGCTCGATCAGCTCGGGCATCTGCCGATAGAAGAACGTCAGGATCAGCGTTCTGATGTGCGCGCCGTCCACGTCGGCGTCGGTCATGATGATGATCTTGTGATAGCGCAGCTTCTCGATGTTGAACTCGTCGCGGCCGATGCCGGCGCCGAGCGCGGTGATCAGCGTGCCGATCTGTTCGGAGGCCAGCATTTTGTCGAAGCGCGCGCGCTCGACATTGAGGATTTTGCCGCGCAAGGGCAGCACCGCCTGGAACTCGCGATTGCGGCCCTGCTTTGCCGTGCCGCCGGCGGAATCGCCCTCGACGATGAACAATTCCGATTTGGCCGGATCGCGTTCCTGGCAATCGGCGAGCTTGCCCGGCAGATTGGCCACGTCGAGCGCGCCCTTGCGCCGCGTGAGATCGCGCGCCTTGCGCGCCGCCTCGCGCGCCGCCGCCGCCTCGATCACCTTGGAGACGACGGTTTTGGCGTCGGCGGGATGTTCCTCCAGCCATTGTCCCAGCGCTTCGTTGACGATGCTCTCGACCGCCGGACGCACTTCCGATGAGACGAGCTTGTCCTTCGTCTGCGAGGAGAATTTCGGATCGGGCACCTTCACCGAGACGACGCAGGTGAGGCCCTCGCGGCAGTCATCGCCGGTGAGGTCAACTTTCTCGCGCTTGGCGAGGCCGGAGCTTTCCGCGTAGCCGGTGATCTGGCGGGTCAGCGCCGCGCGAAAGCCGGCGAGGTGCGTGCCGCCGTCGCGCTGCGGAATATTGTTGGTGAAGACCAACACGTTCTCGTGATAGCTGTCGTTCCACCACAGCGCCACCTCGACGGCGATCTGGTCGCGTTTGCCGTTGACCATGATCGGCGCGGACAGCAGCGGAGTCTTCACGCGGTCAAGGAAGCGCACGAAGGCTTCGAGCCCGCCCTCGTAATAGAGATCGTCCTGCTTGATTTCCGCGTGGCGCGCGTCGGTCAGCACGATATGCACGCCGGAATTGAGAAAGGCCAGTTCGCGCAAACGATGCTCGATCGTCGCGTAATCGAACTCGACCATGGTGAAGGTGGCCGTGGAGGCCAGAAAGGTGACTTCCGTGCCGCGCTTGGGCTTGCCGTTTTCGATCGGCGCCGGGCCGGTGACGATGAGCGGGCTCACCGCGTCGCCATTGGCGAACTCCATGAAATGCTCTTTGCCGTCGCGCCAGATGCGCAGCTTCAGCCAGACCGACAGAGCGTTGACAACAGAGACGCCGACGCCGTGCAGGCCGCCCGAAACCTTGTAGGAATTCTGGTCGAACTTTCCGCCGGCGTGCAACTGGGTCATGATGACCTGCGCCGCCGAAACGCCCTCCTCGTCGTGGATGCCGGTGGGGATGCCGCGGCCATTATCGGTGACGGTGCAGGAGCCGTCGGCGTTCAGAGTTGCTGTAACCAGCGTCGCATGGCCAGCGAGCGCCTCGTCGATGGCGTTATCGACGACCTCATAGACCATGTGGTGCAGGCCGGTGCCGTCGTCGGTGTCGCCGATATACATGCCCGGACGCTTGCGCACCGCGTCGAGACCGCGCAAAACCTTGATGGAGCCGGCGCCATATTCTTCTATATCATTGTTATTATTGTCTTTATCTGTCATTTTGGGGTTCCGGATCGGGCCGCGCCAGCCCTTGATTCGATTTGGCTCATTCTACGCCATGACGCGGCGCGATGTTGAAGATTTGTGACGCCGCCCGTCATCTTACCGCAGCGCCTCCTCCAAGGCCTCCAGAAACGCCTCGCCATAGCGTGCGATCTTGCGCTCGCCGACGCCATGAACACGGCGCAAGTCCTCCAGCGTCGAGGGGCGTCTTTCGGCCATGTCGATCAGCGTCCGGTCGGCGAAGATCATGAAGGCCGGCACGTTCTCCACCCGGGCGAGGTCGCGCCGCCTGCGCTTTAGCGCGGCCAGAACGTCGTCCTCCGCGCCGCCCCCGGTCGCCGGCGCGCCGCGCTGGGAAACCCTGGGCTCACGCGGCTTCACGGGATCGTCGCGCAGCGCGACTTTTTCGCGGCCAAACAGAATTTCCTCGCCCTTTGGCGTCAGCGCGAAGCCGCCGTGCTCCGCGCTCGCGCTTTGCAGCGCGCCTACGGCGAAAAGCTGGCGAACGATCGAGCTCCACACTGTTGTGGAATGTTCTTTTCCGGCGCCAAAGGTCTTGATGGAATCATGGCCGTTGCGCGCTATCGTTTCCGAGGCCGAGCCCGTCAAAATATCGGCGAGATAGGCCGCGCCGAACCGCTGGCCGGTGCGCGCCGCCGCCGACAGAACCTTTTGCGCCTCGACCGTTCCGTCGCGCACGGCGACCTTGCCAAGGCAAATATCGCAGCGCCCGCAAGGCGGGCTTTCCTCGTCGAAATAGGCGAGCAGCGCCTGGCGCCGGCAACTGGGCGACTCGCAGAGCGTGGCCAGCGCCGAAAAGCGCGCATGTTCGACGCGGCGACGCTCTTCCGGCAGTTCCTTCTGGTCGATCTGGCGGCGGCGGAAGGCCATGTCGTCCAGACCATACAGCGTCAAAGTGTCGGCCGGGAGGCCGTCGCGCCCGGCGCGGCCGATTTCCTGGTAATAGGATTCGACCGACGACGGCATGTCGGCGTGCGCGACAAAACGCACATCCGGTTTGTTGACGCCCATTCCAAACGCGATGGTCGCCGCGGCCACGACGCCGTCCTCGCCCAAGAACCGATCTTGGTTGCGCGCGCGGACCGCGTGGTCGAGACCGGCGTGATAGGCGATGGCGTCGTGGCCCTCCGAAATGAAAAACGCGGCGAGTTGCTCGGTCGCCTTGCGCGAGCCGCAATAGACGATGCCGCTCTCGCCTTTGTGCCGCGCCACAAATCGCGACAGCTGCTTGCGCGGCTGTTCCTTCACCGCGAAATTCAACTCGATGTTCGGCCGGTCGAAGCTGTGCAGGAAGACCCGGGGCTCCTTGTCGAAAAGCCGGCGGACGATGTCGGCGCGCGTCGCCTGGTCCGCCGTGGCGGTGAAAGCGATCACCTGCGCGCCGCCAAGCAATCGCGCGGCGCGGCCCAGTTCGCGGTACTCCGGGCGAAAATCATGCCCCCATTCGGAAATGCAGTGCGCTTCGTCGATGGCGAGACGGGCGAGGCGAGCGCCGCGCAACTCGTCGATCAACCCGTCCATCAGCAGCCGTTCGGGAGATACGAACAACAGCCTCAGTTCGCCCGCGCGCAAGGCGCGCCGCGCATGCGCGTTCTCGGCGGCGTCGTTTTGCGAATTCAGCGTCGCCGCCGCCACGCCCAGCAGCCGCATCTGTTGCACCTGGTCCCGCATTAGCGCGATCAGCGGCGAAACGACCACGGTAAGACTCCCGTCGAGAACGGCGGGCAATTGGTAGCACATGGATTTGCCGCTGCCGGTCGGCATGACGGCCAGCACCGGCTCGCCCGCCAAGACGGCGGCGATGATCTCGGCCTGGCCGGGCCGGAAGTCATCGTAGCCGAACACCGATTTCAGCCTTGCGCGTGCGTCTTGGGGGAGGTCTGGCATGCCACGTCGTTTACGGCGGGCGTTCGATCGAACGCGCTTATCAGCGCTGCCTAGCATGGCGGCGCGAGCTTGTCTTCGATCGAGGCAATGTCGGCTTTAGGCCAAAGCCGCCCGCGAGCCTGTCGGGAAAACCTCTTTCGCGCGGCTTTACGGGGCAAAAGCCGGCGCGGCGGGATAATACGGTTTGCGCTTGATCGGCTCGTTCGGATTCAACGCCCCGAGCCCCTCACCCTCCCTCTCCCCGCATGCGGGGAGAGGGAGCGTCAACGCAGCTCCCTTCGCCATAAATCAACGGGATAACAATGATATATAAGAATAGGCGGATCGTCGGCCGCCTCCTCTCCCCGCTTGCGGGGAGAGGTACGGTGAGGGGCTCGGGGCATTTCGCGCCACGAAGCGATCGGGCGGAGTTCGTATAAAAGAGGCTTGGCGCGATAAATGCTGCTCGAAGCCGGGAGCCCCGCGTCAGGCGGCAAGGGCGCGGCAATGGGCGCGCGTTCACGCATAAGCGCATCGCCAGCTTCGGCTTGAAAGAGCGCCGACGTGCGAATGGCCCGAACAGCAAAGCAACCAATCCCATCGGCCGGCAAAGTCCCAGGATGTCTTGGGACTTCGCGGAAACCAGAGAGTTTACAATGACCGCCATCGAATCTACCGCCTTCGGCCGCCTCGAGTCCGAGGGCCGGCTCCTGAAGCCC
>JBAWEN010000424.1:0-4290 GCA_049591215.1 Methylocystis sp.
TGCTGTCGCGCACGCGGCGGTATGGCGCCTCGATGAAGCCGTATTTGTTGACGCGCGCGAAAGTCGCGAGCGAGTTGATGAGACCGATGTTCGGACCTTCCGGCGTCTCGATCGGGCAGATGCGGCCATAATGCGTCGGATGCACGTCGCGCACCTCGAAGCCCGCGCGTTCGCGCGTCAGGCCGCCCGGACCAAGCGCCGAGAGACGGCGCTTATGGGTGATCTCCGAGAGCGGATTGGTCTGATCCATGAACTGCGACAGCTGCGACGAGCCGAAAAACTCGCGCACCGCCGCCGCCGCCGGCTTGGCGTTGATGAGATCCTGCGGCATCACCGTGTCGATGTCGACCGAGGACATGCGCTCCTTGATCGCGCGCTCCATGCGCAGCAGACCGAGGCGATACTGATTCTCCATCAGCTCGCCGACCGAGCGCACGCGGCGGTTGCCGAGATGGTCGATGTCGTCGATTTCGCCGCGTCCGTCGCGCAGATCGACGAGCGCGCGCACGACCGCGATAATGTCCTCGCGGCGCAGCACGCGCATCGTGTCCGGCGCGTCGAGATCGAGACGCATGTTCATCTTCACGCGCCCGACCGCGGAGAGATCGTAGCGTTCCGAGTCGAAGAACAGCGAATGGAACATCGCCTCGGCCGTTTCGACGGTCGGCGGCTCGCCCGGACGCATCACGCGATAGATGTCGAACAGCGCTTCCTCGCGCTGGCTGTTCTTGTCCACGTTGAGCGTGTTGCGGATATAGGGGCCGATGTTGATGTGGTCGATGTCGAGAATGGGGAGCTCGTCAAAGCCCTTCTCGACCAGCAACGGCAGGGTCTTGACGGTGATTTCCTCGCCAGCCTCGGCGAAGATTTCGCCGGTCGTCGGATCGAACAGATCCTGCGCGAGATATTGGCCGTAAAGCTCCTCGGCGGGCACCTTGATCGCCTTCACGCCCTTCTCGGCGAGTTGGCGCGCGGCGCGCACGGCGAGCTTCTTGCCGACCTCGAGAATGACCTCGCCGGTGTCGGCGTCGATGATGTCGGCGACCGCCTTGACGCCCTTGAGGCGCTCGGCGTCGAAGGGCATGCGCCAGCTGTCGCCGTCCAACGTGTACGGGATGGTCTTGTAGAACGTGGAGAGAATCTCCTCGCCGTCGAGACCGAGCGCGAACAGCAGCGACGTCACCGGAATTTTGCGGCGGCGGTCGATGCGCGCGTAGACGATGTCCTTTGCGTCGAACTCGATGTCGAGCCAGGAGCCGCGATAGGGAATGATGCGAGCGGCGAACAGCAGCTTGCCGGAGGAATGGCTCTTGCCCTTGTCGTGGTCGAAGAAGACGCCCGGCGAGCGGTGCATCTGCGAGACGATCACGCGCTCGGTGCCGTTGACGACGAAGGTGCCGTTCGACGTCATGAAGGGCATGTCGCCCATGTAGACGTCCTGCTCCTTGATATCCTTGACGGACTTGGCCTGCGTGTCGGGATCAACGTCGAACACGATCAGCCGCAGCGTCACCTTCAGCGGCGCGGCGTAGGTCATGCCGCGCTGGCGGCATTCATCGACGTCGAACTTCGGCTGCTCGAATTCGTAGCGCACGAACTCCAGCAGCGAGACCTGCGAGAAGTCGGAAATCGGAAACACCGATTTGAAAACCGACTGCAATCCCTCGTCGGGACGCCCGCCCTTTGGCTCGGCGACCAGAAGAAACTGGTCGTAGGAGGCCTTTTGCACCTCGATGAGATTGGGCATTACCGCGGCTTCGCGGATGTGTCCGAAAAATTTGCGAATCCGCTTGCGACCGGTGAACTTCCGCGCCGACGTCTGAGCCATGTCGCCTCTCGAACCTCTTCTCCCTAACGGTCGACCCTCGCTAGCCGCGAGACTTGAGGAACGCCTTGCGCGTCCCGCCGTCCGTCGCGCCGACGACGCCCGAGCCAAGCTCTTAAAGCCCCGTCACGCATGTATGTCGCGAATATCAAATTTCCTAAACCGCGCGCGGCCCCGGCGCGAACCGGGACCGCGAATAGAGCGACGGACCGCCGAGGCGACCCCGCCGTCTTACTTGAGTTCGACCTTGGCGCCGACCTTTTCGAGAGCGGCCTTGATCTTCTCGGCCTCTTCCTTGCCAACGCCTTCCTTGACCGCCTTGGGAGCGCCCTCGACCAGATCCTTGGCTTCCTTGAGGCCGAGGCCGGTCACGGCGCGCACTTCCTTAATCACTTCGATCTTCTTGTCGCCGACGGCGGCCAGAATCACGTTGAACTCGGTCTTCTCCTCGACCGGAGCGGCGGCGGCGGCCGGAGCGGCGGCGACAGCCACCGCGGCGGCGGCGGAAACGCCCCACTTCTCTTCGAGCAACTTGGCGAGCTCGGCGGCCTCCAACACGGTGAGGGAGGAGAGTTCGTCGACGATCTTTTCCAGATTGGCCATTTTAGTTACGTCCTTCGAATTTGGTTCTTTGGTCTGGTGGGTGCAAGCCTTGATTTAGGCCGCGTCTCGTTTGGCGTAGGCCCCGAAAACGCGCGCGAGCTTGGCGGCTGGCGCGGTCGACAGCTGCGCGAGCTTGGTCGCGGGCGCCTGAATGAGGCCCACGAGCTTTGCGCGCAATTCGTCGAGCGAAGGCATGGTCGCGAGCGACTTCACGCCATCGGGATTAAGGGCCGTCGCGCCCATGGCGCCGCCGAGAATCACGAATTTTTCGTGGTCCTTGGCGAAAGCCGCGGCGACCTTGGGCGCCGCCACCGGATCGGCCGAATAGGCGATCAGGGTCGGCCCCTTGAGCAAGGGACCGATGGAGGCGACGCTCGTGCCATCGAGAGCGATCTTGGCAAGACGGTTCTTGGCGACCTGCACGCTGGCGCCCTGTTCGCGGGCCTGCTTGCGCAGGCGCTGCATTTGGGCGACGGTCAGGCCGGAGTATTGCGCGACGACAACGACCGAGGCCTTGCTAAAGACCTCATGCAACGTCGCGACGGCTGTTGCTTTCTCCGCTCTTTCCACGGGTGCTCTCTCCTGAAGCGGGGCCACGGAGCCCCGCCGGTTTGCGACATGCCGCCCACCCCCTCCCATAACGGGCGAGAGGAACGGCGCCGTAGATCCTGTCCCCAAGGCGAAGAACTCGCCTAGGTTGAAGGGGCGTCAAACCAAATTCGAAGGACGCGCGAAGCTTTTCGAGCCTCGTCGGTCCGGCAATTTCTGGCTTTCCCCGTCTGTGCAGGCCGCCTGCAAGCGAGAGCGGCGAACCGCTTTTGCTTGGCAAACCGATTAAGCCGCCGTGAGGAAACCCCAAGGCGTGCGCCGGCAGTCTCGGACAGAATTCGACCGAACGTCCCATAAGGTTTAACTCTTAAGGTTCGCCGGCCTGTCCACCGTTTTTCCCTCGGGCGTTTTGGCGCGAGAATCAAACGGAAGCTCAAAACTCAAAAAAGGGGCCGCCATAGCTGGCGGACCCCGGAGGGGCCTATCTAACGACCCTCGCGGCGTTTGCCAAGGGGAAAATTAACAAAAAAGAGCATATTGCGCCCGTTTCACGTGTGGGGCGCGTGTTGGGGACGGGAGAGCTCCCCCTCACCTCACCACCACGCGCGCGCCCTTGTTGACGCGCCGGTAGAGGTCGATCACGTCGGCGTTGAGCATGCGGATGCAGCCCGACGACACGGCCTGCCCGATCGTGTCCGGCTCGTTGGTCCCATGGATGCGGAACATCGAATCCTTGTCGCCCTTGAACAGATAAAGCGCCCTCGCGCCAAGCGGGTTCTCCATGCCGCCGTCCATGTGCCTCGGCAGGTCGGGACGGCGCAGCAGCATTTCCGGCGGCGGCGTCCAGCCCGGCCAGAACGCCTTGCGGCCAATCTGGGCGACGCCCTTCCAGGCGAACCCCTCGCGGCCGACGCCAATGCCATATTCGATCGCCTGGCCAGCGCCGACCGACAGGTAAAGCTTGCGCTTCTTGGTGTCGATGGTGATCGCGCCGGAGCGCTCCCCGGTCGGATCGTCGACCAGGCTCGCCGTCGTCTCGGAGTCGACCTCGTCGTCGTAATCGATCGGGGTCGAGTAATTTGGATCGGCGTCGGCCGGCAGCGCGGCGACGCGGGCTCTGCCGCGCGGGCGAAGGCGCTTGGAGGGCGCCGTCCGCTGCTCGTTGTCGAGATCGTCGTCGTAATCGCGCCCCGCGCGCGGGCGCCGCGACGGTTCGTAATCATAATCGCCTCGCGAGGGGCCGCCATAGCCGCCCCGCTGGTCGCCCGGATAGCCGCCACCCGATGGATAGCCCGAATAGGGCGGATAATAAT
>JBAWEN010000425.1:0-1533 GCA_049591215.1 Methylocystis sp.
TCGTTGCACGACTGTTTTTGCTTGGTTTGAGATGGCCAGAATGTTGTGATCGGTCGCTTGCGCCGGATGACCACCACCTTCACCGCCTTCACCCTCCCCAGCATCCAGTTACCGCCGCAGTCTCCAGCCACTTCATCCACCAAGCCGGACCCCACGACTTCCTGACAGACCGCCCGACGCGACCATTCCGCCGTTAGTGCGCGTCGAACTTCATGTCAGCCGTCGGCGTCGCTCCGACCGTTCGTTAAAGCGGTTAAATCGTTCTTTATTTCGAACGTCCCTCGCGCGCGTAGAATACCGCAGCAATATCAATATGTTGGCAAATGGCCCACAGCCTGGCCTCAGCCCCAGACGATGTAGGCAGATTTGTGGGCACAATTATTTCCATGTGCGGACAAACATATTTTAAACCAACTGTTTAACCTGCCATAAAACGCTGATGCGCGATCAATTGCGCGCGCTCGAAGCGTTGGGGCTGCCCGCCGCGGCGCTGCACTCGGGCGAGGATGATTTCGAGATCGCCAAGGCCTATGAGGGCGTCGCCTCCGGCCGCGTAAAACTGCTTTACGTGGCGCCGGAAGGGCTGGCGCGCGAAGGAACGCTCGACCTGCTGCGCAAGACGCGCGTGGCGTTGCTCGCGGTCGACGAGGCCCATTGCATATCCTATTGGGGTCATGACTTTCGGCCCGAATATGGTCGGCTCCGCGAACTGGCGCGGAGCCTTGGAAACCCGCCAATATTAGCCGTGACCGCCAGCGCCGGCCCGCATACGCGAGACGACATCGCGGCGCTTTTGTTCCCACATCCGCCGCGAGTGTTTTTGCGTTCCTTCGCCCGCGAAAATCTCGCGCTGGCCTTTCGCGAGCGGCGCGACGGACCGCGCCAGCTCGCCGATTTCGTGGAGCGCCACGCCGGATCGAGCGGAATCGTTTATTGCAACTCCCGCCGCAAGGTGGATGTGCTCGCGCGCGATCTTCGCGGCTTCGGCTTCGACGCGCTGCCCTATCACGCGGGGCAGGGCGGCGAGCAGCGCTCGGCGCATCAGGACGCGTTTTTCGCGCGTGAGGGCGTCGTCATGGTGGCGACCATCGCCTTTGGCATGGGCGTCGACAAGCCGAACGTGCGCTTCGTCGCCCACGCCGATCCGCCCGATTCGGTCGAGGGCTATTATCAGGAGATCGGCCGCGCAGGGCGCGACGGGCTTCCGGCGAACACGCTGCTGCTGTTCGACCAGCGCGAACTGGCGCGGCGCTGGCGGCCGCCCGCCGCGCTCGCGAGCGATCCGGTCGCTTTGGCCGAATTCTCGCGCCGGCGGGCGATGGCGAGGCTTTGCGTCGCGCCGGGTTGCCGCTCGAAGGCTTTGCTCGCGGAGTTTGGCGAAACCGGCGCGGCCTGCGGAAACTGCGATCATTGCCGCGGAGTGTTCGCCGCGCCGCGCCGCGTCAAGGCTTTCGCGATGGGCCTGCAAGCCGCCGCGCTGAGCTGGACGAAGGGCCTTTGGGACGACGCCGGCGGTTTGGAAGACCTCGGAGC
>JBAWEN010000426.1:0-1748 GCA_049591215.1 Methylocystis sp.
CCCGCCGTGCACGACGCGGTGGCCGATGGCGCCGACCACGATGTCGGGAAACTTCGTCTCGATCCATCCGAGAATCAAGCGAATCGCCTGTTCGTGATTCGCCAGCTTCGCCGCCTTTTCGTATTTCTTGCCGTCGACGACCGCTGCGTGAAAGCGCGGCGTCGCGCCGAGCCCGTCGATCTGGCCGGAGGCGATCAGCCGGGGCCACGCGCTCTCGTTGGCGAATAAGGCGAATTTGACCGATGACGATCCGGCGTTAAGCGTGACGACGTGATCGCCCATGATTGCCTCTTTGGAATTGGGAAGGTTCCGCCCGTCCGTTATCATAGGTCGGAGCGGGGGCGCATTCGAATCGTCGCCCCGCATCATCGGCTGATATGTTGACGGAGGCATGAATCCGCGCGGACCCTTTCTCGCCGAGTGGACTCTGGGCGCGAATTGGGTATCGACGCCGGTCGAATATCGCGTAACATCAAACGCCTCGCGCGCCCCGGATTCGCCCCTTTCATGCAATTCACCTTCTTTCACGCCGCCGATCTCCACATCGACAGTCCGCTCGCCGGCCTTGGCTGCAAGGACGCCGCCGTCGCGGCGCTCTTCGCGCGGGCGGGGCGGCGCGCGGTCTCGGCGCTGATCGACGAGACCATCGCCGCGAAGGCCGCTTTCTTGTTGATTTGCGGCGATATTTTCGACGGCGACTGGAAGGACGTGACGACCGGCCTGTTTTTCGTGCGCGAGTTGGGGCGTCTGGAGCGCGCGGGAATCCCCGCTTACATCGTCAAGGGCAATCACGACGCCGAAAGCCTGATGTCGAAGTCGCTGCCCTACCCCGAGAGCGCCCGGATTTTTCCCACGGGCGACGCGCGATCCTTCGAGATCGAGTCATTGCGCGTCGCGCTGCACGGGCGAAGCTTTCCGCGGCGGCTGGTCGATCCGAACTTCGTCGCGTCCTATCCGGCGCGGCGCGAGGGCTGGTTCAATATCGGCCTGTTGCACACCGCGCTCGACGGTTCGCGCGGCCATGAATCATATGCCCCCTGCGGCGTCGAGGATCTCAAGCGCTTCGGCTATGATTATTGGGCGCTGGGCCATGTCCACGCCGCCGAGGAAGTCTGCCGCGATCCCTGGATCGTCTATCCCGGCAATATTCAGGGGCGCGATGTCCGGGAGACCGGCCCCAAGGGCGCGATGCGCGTCACCGTCGCCGATGGGCGGGTCGTCGAGGCGCGGCTCGTCGCGCTTGACGCCGCGCGCTGGACGCGGGCCAGCATTGACGTTTCCGACTGCCAGGACGAAGCGGAGACGCTGACGCGGATAGAGGCGCGGCTGCGCGACGAACACGCCGGCGCCGAGGGGCGACCGCTCGCGGCCCGCCTCTCGCTGGTCGGAGCGACTCCCTTGCATGCGCGCCTAGTCGCGCGGCGCGAGGCGATCGAAGCGGACGCCCGCGCCATCGGCTTTCGCGTCGCGGACCATCTCTGGGTCGAGCAAGTCACAATCGCGACGCGCGCGCCGCCGCTCCGCCCGCGCGCGTCTTTCGAGGCCGACGCGCTCGATATCGAGGCGTTGGTGCGCGAGGCCGCCGAAGACCCGGAATTCGCGGATGTAATCAACGATCTCGCGGCGCAAATCGCCGACAAGCTGCCGCGCGATTTGCGCGAGCAAATGCCGCATGGGGACGAGGCGTTGAACCTTCTGGCCAATGAGGCGCGCGATCGGCTCATTGGCGAAATCGCCGTGGCGGAAAG
>JBAWEN010000427.1:0-4825 GCA_049591215.1 Methylocystis sp.
GTCCGGCATAATGTAAAAGAGCTGACGGAAGCGTTGGGCGGCGGGCGCTAAATCCTTCTCCCACTTGTGGGAGAAGGTGGCTCCGCGAAGCGGGGTCGGATGAGGGCCGCCGCAGCTTTGCTGAAACCACCCAGCGACCCTCATCCGACCCTTGCTACGCACGGGCCACCTTCTCCCGTAAACGGGAGAAGGAAGGAACGCGCAAGGAGAGTATCTTTGACCGACAAAATTCCCGTCACCGTCATCACCGGCTATCTCGGCGCCGGCAAGACGACGCTGTTGAACCGCATCCTCACCGAACAGCACGGCCGCCGCTACGCGGTGATCGTCAATGAGTTCGGCGAGATCGGCATCGACAATGATCTCGTCGTCGGCGCCGACGAGGAAATCTTCGAGATGAACAACGGCTGCATCTGCTGCACCGTTCGCGGCGATCTGATCCGCATCATCGAGGGATTGATGCGCCGGCGCGGCAGATTCGACGCGATCATCGTCGAGACCACCGGCCTCGCGGACCCCGCGCCCGTCGCGCAAACCTTTTTCGTCGACGCCGACGTGAAGGACGCGGCGCGGCTCGACGCCGTGGTGACGCTGGCCGACGCCAAATGGCTGCTGGACCGCTTGAAGGACGCGCCGGAGGCCAAGAACCAAATCGCCTTTGCCGATGTGATCGTGCTCAACAAGACCGATCTCGTGTCATCAGCAGAACTCGCCGAGGTCGAGGCGCGCATCCGGGGGATCAACCCCTATGCGAGGCTGCATCGCGCGATAAAGGCGGAGGTGCCGCTAACGGCCGTGCTGGAGCAAAACGCCTTCGATCTCGAACGCATTTTGGAGATCGAGCCGAATTTCCTTCACGCCGAAGAACATGACGATCACGACCACGATCACCATCACACCCATCACGACCATCATCACGGCCACGAGCACAATCAGGGCGTCAATCACACCCCCGGACATGGCCACGATCATGACGATCATCACGGCCATGAGCAACACGCGCCGCTCAAGGCCTATCACGACGAAGACATGCAGTCGGTGGCGATCCGGCACGAGGGCGAGGTCGATCCGGCGCGCTTCGTGCCCTGGCTCAACGAGCTGACCCAGCGCGACGGGCCGGACATCCTGCGCTGCAAGGGCATCATCGCCTTCAAGGACGAGCCGCGCCGCTTCGTGTTCCAGGGCGTGCACATGATTCTCGACGGCGATTTGCAACGCGACTGGCGCGAGGACGAACAACGCAGTTCAAGGCTGGTGTTCATCGGCCGCAAGCTCAAGGAAGCCGAAATCCGCGAAGGCTTCGCCAAGACGGTGGCTTGAGAGGGGCCGAGGGGGCGCCACGCCCCCACACCCGCTGTCACCAGAACTTGAACAGCGACAACACGCCTTTTTTCAAAAGCTTGGCGTCCATCGCGCGCAGTTCCTCATAGGCCGCGCGGGCGTTGGCGCGCAACTCCAGCAATTTTTCGTCCGACACGTCGAAATCGATGACGGCGGCCTTGATCTCGCGGCGCGCGGTGTCGAGCCTGTCTTGCGCGAAAGTGACGATGGGGTTCCGACTCATGGTCTCTCCTCTTCAAATACGACCTTGGGCCGACTTTAAGCGCCGGCGCCTTTTGGCGTGCGGCCTCGCGCTTCGCCCCCGCGCGGCGCGGCCGCCGGGGGGCGCGCCGCGCCAAGCGACAGGAGCTTTACACCAAACCCGCGAGAAACGGGAGGGAGGGCGGTTTTGTAAACCAAGATAAGGTTACATCTTAGCAGCGCGGACGGCGCCGAACCCCGTGGGGGGCCGCGGAGAGCGGACGTCGCTCCTCGCCCGCGACTACTTTAGCCTTCCGGCCCACCGCCCGGCGCCGGCTCAATAACTCCGATGCCGCCAGTGGCGCCGGTGGTGGCGACCTCCGCGAATGCCCCAGCTTGAAGCGATCGCCGGTCCCGCCGTCGCGCCGACCACGCCGCCGGCGACGAGGCCCACGGGACCGGCGACGACCAGGCCAGATGTGGCGCCGAGGGCGCCGTCGAAAGTTCTCTCCGGCGTGCAAGCCGTCAAAGCGGCGCCAATGGCGACAAGCGCCACGACGAGGGGAATGCTTTTCATAATTACTCCGGTGTTGATTCTCGCGATGGAGCGAGGCGGAAGCGAGGCCTTAAGCGGCGAGCGAGTCGAATTTGTGGCCCCAGGGATCGGGACGGCCGCCGCGCGGCAAGAAGTCGAACTGGATCCGCTGGCGAAGATCGGCTGTGAACTCGACGGTGAGCGCGAGGCGACATATATCACGCCCATGAGCGCGTCCACGCAGGGCCGGAGTCGGTGGGCGTGAATGCTTCGCCCGAGGCGGTGGCGGCAATGATCCGGCGATCGCCATGGTGGAGGACTGAAAATGCCAAACGGTCTTCTGAAAATAATGTTGCTGGGGTCGATCGGACTGTTTATTGGCGCCGCGATCGCTGGCTACGTTTTTAGCATGTGACGCGGCCGCTCCCGCGCCCATGAATCGCCAGGCGCCGCGGTTGTAATTGAGCAGCCAAAATGGGGCGCGGCCATATTTTCCTGGCCGCGCCCGTCCATTTCGCCGAATGAGAAGAGTGGGTCGCGCTTGTTGGAGGCGCGTGGCTCCTCGTCGCGCCCTGGGCATTGCGGTTCGCCTATTTCGGCGGCGCGACCGCGGCCTTTACCGGCGTCGGCGCTTTCATCGTTTGGATTTCGGTTTCCGATTCATGGGCCGTGATCCGCCTCAGGCGCGACAAAGCGAGAACCGGTTCTGTTTAAGCCCAAGGGCGCGCCCGCGCGCGATCGACACCACGCGGCCCGTCCGCATGGGCCGGCCACCGACGCCTTTAAGGGGCCTCCCTTTCAAAGGCAGTTGTCGCGCAGGATTTCAGCTATTTTAACGCCATAATTTGTAGTCCCTTGCAGTTGAACTCTAAAAACCTCGTCTGGCTCCACTGTAAAAGGACCGTTTGGACCTAACAGCGTCACTCTCCTGACAGGCGACCACGATCCGTTGGAATTCAGTCGAAAATCGTGGCATGAAATACCCACTTGCCGGGCGCTCGGATCATGCCTGGGTTGGGCCGCCGCGGCGCTCGCCGCTAGCACTAGACCCGCGACTAGAAGAACGTTTCCGGTTTTCATTTTGGCGGCTCCTTCAGTGATTCTTCAAAAGCCCCCCGCGAACTCTCGGCCCCGCGCCTTCGCGCCCCGCGAGAAACGCGGCGCCGACAAAATATTTGTCGCGCCGTCGTCGTGATCAAGAGACGCGACGACGGCGCGTCCCTCGCTTGGAGTCGCGGTTATTGCCGATCGGCGCTGTTAAAATGAGGCTCTGACAAAAAACTCCTCGCCTCCCTCGCAGGCGACCTTGCCGACGAGCCCGTGGGTTATCGCCCCTCCGGCGGTCGGGATATGACCAGTCCAAACACAATCTTTTTTGTTATCGGTTCTTTTTGACATAGCTATCGTATATATGCCTTCATTTAACGACCCATCAACGTCATATGATAGCATATTTCCGTTATCGAACTGCATGCTCGCGACGCCGGATATTTTATTATTGTCTATCGTTAGGGTCCACGTGCCTTGACTTCCAGTAATACCTGAAGTGCCTACCTCCGTTACATACCAAACTTTGCCTGCCGCTAAGGTTGGCGCGCTCATGGCGACAAACAGCGCGGCGGCGCTCAGGGCGCGTCTAATCATCTTCTCCCCCCGCTTCGATGAATCGAGTTATCCTCGATGCATATGGAGTAAGGAGCGCGCTTGGCTAGCGCGACGCGTGTCGAGGGCTGGGCGCTCGGCGCCCCCCGCCTCGCGAATGGCGGCGTCCATGCCTGTGGGCTTGCGGGTCGGCGATCGCGGCGGGCGACGGCCAGGAGCCTAACCGGCGAAACCGTGACGAATTGCGGACGGCGCATCCCGTTTCGCCCGGGCTTTTGGATTTTCTGGAGGCCTCGGAGGGAATCGAACCCCCGTACAAGGATTTGCAGTCTGAAATTTCAGCATTTTGCAACCCGCTGATACTGACGGGAAATCAAAAATTCCGCCGAAAACACACTGGAATATATCGGTTTTCAATTGCCATAAGAGGATTTTTACGGCAGTATGCGGAAGCTAACGGCGCGTCGCGACACTGACGAATTGCGAACGAGACTGACGCGCTTCGTATGAGGACTTCCGGTCATGGCACGGAAACTAACCGACAGACTGATCAAAGTGATCGAACCGCCCGCGACCGGCGCTGTCACGGTTTGGGATTCCGAAACGACGGGCTTTGGCGTCCGTGTCTTCGCGCCGACCAAGCGCCACCCGCAAGGCGACCGATCTTTCTTCGTCAACTACCGGGTCGACGGGCGGGAGCGCCGCTACACCGTGGGGAGCTTCCGAGAGTGGAAGGTGGAGGCGGCCCGCAACGAAGCCAAGGAACTGCGCCGCCGGATAGATCGGGGCGAAGACCCTGCCAATGATCGCCGAGAGCGCCGCGAGGCCCCAACCGTCCGCGACCTCGCCGAGCGCTATTACCGCGAACACCTTCCGAAGAAAGCGGAAGGCTCGCAAAAGAATGACCGGGCGATGATCGAAGGGGAGATTTTGCCGCGCCTCGGCGCGCGCAAAGTTTCTGAGGTTCACGCTGGCGATATGCAGGCTCTTCACCGCGGCATTTCGGAAAGCGGGCGCCTGGTCCGCGCGAATCGCGTCCTGGCCTGCGCCTCGAAAATGTTCTCTCTCGCTCTCCGACCATTGGAAGGCGAAAACGTTCCCTGGCGCGATCAAGCGCAGGGAAACCCTTGCAAGGGGATTGAGCGCAACCAAGAGGAAGGTCATGAG
>JBAWEN010000428.1:0-3149 GCA_049591215.1 Methylocystis sp.
TATCGCGGCGAACTGCTTTCGGGCGAGCGCTGGTATGTCGTTCGCGCGCTTCCAAAGCGTGAACACGGCGCCGAAGCCCAACTGGCGGGGCAGGGGTTTCGCGCATTCCTGCCCAAGGTGTCGCGAAACGTGCGGCACGCCCGCAAAACGATGGCCGTCCACGCGCCGGCGTTTCCGGGCTATCTTTTCGTGGCGCTCGACCTACAGCGCGATCGTTGGCGCTCGATCAACGGCACCTTCGGCGTCGTGAGTCTGATCATGGCCGAGGAACGTCCGGTTCCCGTTCCCCGCGGCGTCGTCGAGACGATCATTGCTTATGTCGACGAGTCCGGTATTTGCCGCTTTGATCGCGATCTCATGGAGGGGCAGGCGATTCGCGTAACCGCCGGGCCGCTGGCTCAAGCGGTCGGCGAACTGGTCCGGCTCGATAAAAGCGGGCGCGTTCGCGTGCTGCTTGAAATCATGGGCGGCAGGGTGCTGGCGACCATGGAAAGATCATCTCTCGTTGCGGCGTGAGAAGCGAATCGGAGGCCCGCGGCTGTCGACATCCGACGGCGAAGGCCACGCCTGGGACAATGATAGTCGCGTGGCTGGCTCACCAATCCCAGCGACTCATGCGCTGAACGCGGTCTTTAAGGCGAGACTTTAGACTGTTTCTTGAAAGGATAATCCCAGTGAGTAAACCCGAACTCGGCGTGAAGCGCCGATGCCTGAGCTGCGCGGCGCCGTTTTTCGATCTCAACCGGACGCCGATCGTTTGCCCGAAATGCGGCGCCCTTTTTCAGATCGTGGAGCTCGCGCATTCGAGAGCCAAATGGGCTCCGTCTCCCCCTGTCGCGATCAAGACTCCCGTCGCCGCCGTCGATCCGTTCGAAACCGAAACGGCCGAGCCGGAGGCGGAAGACGACGACGCCCAGGACGACGTGGAGATTCCGCCGATCGAGGAAGACGACGAGATTCAACTCACGGAAATCATCGATATCGACCGCGACGCGACAAAGCCGGACTCGTGATGAAGGATCAGGCTTTGGCGTGACGCGCGGACGCGCTGTTACGAGGGCGCTCCCGCCCAGACGCGAAAAAGGCCGCCACGAAGGGCGGCCTTTTGCTGGCGTGGATCGGAACGGGCGATCGCCCGTCCCGATTCCAAGGGCTCAGATTTCCTTGAGCTGATCGGCCGAGTTCTTGCCAGTGCGACGATCCTGCGCGATCTCGTAGCTGATCTTCTGGCCTTCGCGCAGATCGCGCAGGCCCGCGCGCTCGACGGCGCTGATATGAACGAAAACATCCGAGCCGCCATCGTCGGGCTGAATGAATCCGAAGCCTTTTTGACCGTTGAACCACTTGACGATTCCGGTAGCCATGTCACTCTCCAAGCATGTTTCATATAGTTAGCCCGCATGCGCGGGGCCGGTTCGATCGATGTTTGGAAGAGGTCGTCAGCGGCTTTGTCTCCAAAGCAAGTCCAAGTCGTCAGGCCGAAAATCGATGAGCAAGCTATAGTGACGCGCGGCGCCGATTGCAACGTCGAGACGCGCCAACGCCAAATAAATCTCGAAAATCGCGCCGCGCTGAGTCCAGTGGCGGCGCCGCGCTCCCGAAAGACGGATGGGCTCGTCCTCGGGCGCTTTCGCGATTTAGTCGCAGACCCGCGTGGGTCGATAGCCGACGACATTGCCCCAGGCGTCGATCACTGGGCGGTTCGCCGGGTAGCAGGGACCGCCATAATAGGCGGATTGATTGGCCGCGCCGGCGATCGTCCCCACCGCGAGGGCGCCCAGCAGGCCGGCGGCGACGGGAACGCCCCAACCGCCGCGATGGTAGCCCCAGCCTCCGCCATGACGCCAGCCCCAGCCGGCGGCGGCCGGCGTCGCGGCGGCCAACGACCCCGTCGCGACGAGGCTCGCGAGGGCGACGGCGACGGTAAGCTTCTTGAAAGGGACGTTCATGGCTTTCTCCTTGCGCCGTCCGCCGCGAGCTAGGTCCAGACGGTTTGTTTAAACGATGCCGGCAGCCTAGCGTGGCGAAGCTGAACGCCGCATGGACCCCGCATTCATCTTCCCTTCAGAATCTGGTCGATGATTTTTGGTGGGGATTCGATAAAAACCAACGAAATATCCCTGGGGACGCCTTTTCGCTCCAAATCGCCCATTTGACGCCGCTGTCTCGCGCCAAATAGAATTGGCGAAGCCATTTGGCGAGGAGATCGGTCATGCGGATGGCGGCGCGTCTGTTTCTCGCATCGGCGGCGCTCGGCGGCCTGTTCGGACCCGCCACGGCGGATGAACTCGAGGCGTCGAGCCTCCCCTTGTTCGCCCAGAATCTCCAACCGAAGCCACAAGAACCGTCGATCTGGAGCGGACTCTATGTCGGCAGCGAGGTTTTCGCGATTTCGGGAAAAGGCGTCAAAGGCGGCTTCGGGGGCGCCGGTTTCATCGGCTACGATCATGTATTCGCTAACGATGTCGTCGTCGGCGTTCGAGCGGACGTTGGCTATTCGCCGAGTTTGGCCCGATGGGGCGCCGCCAGGGGTTTCGATTTCGCCAGCACGAATGTCTCGGTGGGCTACGAGATGGGAAGGCTTAAGCCTTTCATGACGGTGGGCGTCGCCTTGGCGAAGCCTGACGTCATCGGGCGCGGCTTCACGACGCCGAGCGACGCCTTCAACGATCTGCTCGACCAGACCGCTAGCGTGAAGGCCTATGGAACCGTCGGCGCGGGCTTCGACTACGCCGTCACCGACAAATTGTCGGTGAGCGTCACGGTTTCCGGCCGCGCGGGGCATGACCCGGCGGCGCCGTAAGCGCCGCGAGCTTGTCGCGCGAGGCGGTGATCGGCCTCGCGACGGGGCGGGCGAAACCCTGGCGCGGCGAAAAAAAGCGCCGTTGGCTCTTGTCCGCGAAGTAAATCGTTCTTTCTGAAGGGAGGATGAACGTCGCTCTCAGCCGACGTTAATTGTTGTGTTGTTAGAACATGGGGCGTCTGGATGCAGCTCGCTGCAACGCCCGTTTTAGATGGCGATACGCGCGGGGCTTTCGAACCGCCCGATTGGTTCGAAGCCTTCCAGGCCGCGGGCGAACTGGAGGAGTGACGATGAAGTTTCGTAAATTGACATTTATCACGGCATTGGCCGCGACACTGGCCTTTCC
>JBAWEN010000429.1:0-2481 GCA_049591215.1 Methylocystis sp.
AAGAGCTTGCTCCAGCGTTTTGATTTTGAGCGATTTCTTATCGTTCGAACGATTCCGTTCGAACGGAAAGCGCTCTAATCGCCATCTTGCGAGCGCGAGTCGCTCGTTCCCGCGCGGACCACGCCAAAACCACGCTCCAATCGAAGGCGATGGGAACGGAAAAGCCGGCCCCCGAAGGAGCCGGCTTTTTTCGTGACGGCGGGAAGACTCGCCGTCACGCGCGATATTGTTGCAGCCTCGTCGTCCGCAAGCCGGCGAGGCCGTATTGGTCTATGGACATTTGCCAACTCAAGAACTCGTCGACCGTTAGCGTGTAACGGCTGCAGGCCTCGTCAAGGGACAAGAGCCCGCCGCGAACGGCCGCGACGACCTCCGCTTTGCGGCGGATGACCCAGCGCTTTGTGGTCACTGGAGGCAAATCGGCGATCGTCAAGGGACTCCCGTCGGGGCCGATGACATATTTGACACGCGGACGATACGTCTCGGTCATATCGATACTCACACACTCGAACAAACACGCAGTGTGACCGTTGTAAGGGACCGACTTTAAGATTTGCCTAAGCGCTCAGTTATAAGGCGTTTTCCGATTTCAACGCATCGTTAGGAATTGGTCGTCGCCTCACGGGTTAATTACGAGACTTTGACGCATGACGCCCAAAACGCGACAACTATACTGAACAAAGCCTTTTATTCCGCTTCGTCCATGTCGCAAATTCATACGGACGGCGCTGGAGCGCTTTCGCTCCGGCCACGCTTTCGGCGATCTGGCGGCTCCGACTCTTAAGTTTTTGCTTAACAAAACCTAAAAACGAAACCTCGAATCTTATCCTCGCGGATGTCAGCGCATGGCCTCGATGGCCTCGACCTTCACCTGGGCGACGCCCGCCTTGCGAAAGCCAAGGGCGTCGGCGGCGCTGGTGGACACATCGATGACCCGCCCGCGCGTGAACGGCCCGCGATCGTTGATCGTGACGATCACGGAACGTTGATTGCCGAGATTGGTCACCAGCGCGGTGGAGCCGAGCGGCAGAGAGCGATGCGCCGCCGTGTGCCCGCAGACTTTGACGCCAGCATGAGCGCCAACTTGGCCGCCGCTCGCGGTGCGGCCCTTGAGAGCGTAATAGGAGGCCTTGCCCGTCCAGGTCTCCGCCATCGCGGGCATCGGAAGAGTCAAAAGCGCGGCGAGGCTGAAACTCAACTTTCTCAAGAATCTCTCCCCCGTTGGATATATCCGTCGCGAAAGGCGCAAAATCGATCGGCTACGCTAAAGTTCGTCCGCTGCATTAAAATTGAGATGTGTCCAAAAAAAGGAGAAGCTCCGCCGCCCCGCCCGTCATGGTCCGCCCGCGGCGAGACGACGACGCGGCGATACGTGAAAAACGGAAGTATTTCTGGCGGATAGTCTTGGGCGATCCTTCGAGCTGGACGCGCTATTATTGCCGCGAGCTCGCGCGCGCGGAAACCGAACGAGCGCGCCGGCGCCGGCTTCGCCTTTAGGCTTTCTTGGCTTTCTTTTCTCGCGGGCGGCTGGCGAAATACAACCCCAGGGCGAGCGCGCAGGCGAGCGCCAGGAGTATCAAGGGCGTCATTGACGCCGGCGCTCCGCCGACCGAAAAGGGATAGCTCGCAACCCAATGCTCGCCGTTCGGCCCATCGGCGGTCACGACGCCGACGAAGTTTCCGGGCTCGTCGAACTTATGGACGAAGCTGAACGTCCCCTTGGGATATGTTTCCGGCGGCAGATAAGCCACGGTCGAATTAATCGCGGCCGCGCCTTCGGCCGGCGGCGCGCCGGCGTCGCGCGTAATGCGGAAATCCAGCTTCATCTCACGCAGTTCGTCCTGCGCGAGGTCGAACACCAGCGTCGTCTCGCCAACCTCGGGAACGTCCTCGCAGAATTTGCGCGGCGACGCGGCGAACTGGTAGCCGGAAAAATACAGGAAATCCGGCCCGACCTTGAGCACGCACGCCTCCTGATCGTAACCGAGGGCGCCGCGCGCTTCGGCTCGCGGCGCGGCAAGGGTAAGCGCCAGCGCCGCGGCGGCGGCGATAGATAACAAACTGTTGCAAGGTTTCATCGGACTCCCCCAGAATCGCCGCGCGTCGGCGCCAGCGCCGCCGCGGTCTTGTTTGATCCGATTATAACTAGCCGCCCGACGGTCGTTAACTAGCCGTGGATGGAACGTCACGCCTCGGCGCGCAGCGGGCGCATCAGCAGCGTGTTGATCGCCGTCTCGACGCTCATCCGGCCCGCGAGGATCGCGTCCACCGCCTCGGCGATCGGCATTTCGACGTGGCGCTCGCGCGCGATCTCGACCAGCGCCGAGGCGGTGTAGGCGCCCTCCGCGAGCTTGCCGTGGCTCGCGTCGCGCGGCGGCTCGCCGCGACCGAGCGCCTCCCCCAAGGCGAAATTACGCGATTGCGCGGAGCCGCAGGTGAGCACGAGATCGCCGAGCCCCGAGAGGCCCATCAGCGTCTCCT
>JBAWEN010000430.1:0-15155 GCA_049591215.1 Methylocystis sp.
CTCCTCGCCCGATCAAAGTGGTCTCGGTCGAGTTCGAAAGCTTGCGCCAAGAAACCGAGCTTGCGGCTAGTCCGACAAAGCCAATGACGATAATCAACGCCGTAAAATAGAGTAATCGGCGCCGCGTGGCGGCTCCGTTATCGATGTAAACGGGGCGGTGGTCCAATGCTGCCTCTTGGGGCTCGGACCAAGCATTTTTGTTTAGAAAACCTCTTGCACACGCCGACGCGGCGTCGTCCGGGGCGGACTCATCGTCGCCGCAGCGTTTATGCGCTTGGGAACCGGCGTGTTCCGCGGGGCTCAAACGTTCATGCCGAATCTCCGCGGAAAGCCGCCCTCGTCGTTCACGACCCTGTTCACCTCCGTTCTTTCGCGCGTCAACGAAGCGGGAAAGTTCCGCCAGAGCGCCATTTTCGTCTTGGGCGCCGCACGGCGCGCCGCGAGGGCGCTTTCCATGGTTCTCGAACTCTGCCATTTGCCTACGCTTCTCACTATATACGCTCACACTGAGACTCCGGATTAAGTTTCCGAGCCGGACCACCCGGGACACACGCGGTAACGGGCGGCTTTCCACCTCGAAGATTCGTAAACCGTCGCTTTTTTACTTCGGAACCACCGATCAGAGCGACACGAGCGATGCTCGAGGGCTTTTGCAAACCGACCACTCGAGGGATATCCTCATTAGGAAATTGTAATTATGGCCGATCTTGGCCACGATGCAGGCTAAAATATATTTTGTTGAAGCTTAATCCGGACGGCTTTGCGCCCATTATAGGAATAGATGCGCTAGAGCAAGCTCCGAAAAAATTGATAGACTTTATCGATAAGAGCTTGCTCCAGCGTTTTAATTTTGAGCGATTTCTTATTGTTCGAACGATTCCGTTCGAACGGAAAGCGCTCTAGTCGAAGCTCCACGCCTCTTTGGCAAAGTGAACTCATTCACCCGGCGGACGCCCAGTAATTCTTTCTGAATCCCGAAAAGGCAGTTCGAATCGATTCGACTTGCAAAATCCCCCCCTGCAGGCCGCCACCAACGCTATACTGCCGCCCGCGACCTTGCTGGCTCGCAGCAGTTCGCCGAGGGCTTGCGACGGTTGGAGCCGCCGGAGCGAGCGACTTCGTGGACAGTTGGCATCCGGCATTCCGGCCCCCTGGATACTGGGTATTTTGAGTATCCGCTTCATCCTCAATGAATCTGCGAGCCATCGCGCGACTCGCAATTCATTGAGGACCGTTACAAGCTCAAAAAAAAGCGCCGCGAACGAGAGAAAACGTCAAATAAGAACCCCAAACAAATATCAGCAAGGATGCGGCGAAAATAATAAAAGCGCATACATCATATATCTCAGCGACATCCACCAGAAGAAGCTTTTTCGACGCGCCCGAGGTGTAGATCTCTCTCGCCTTATAATCAAATAGACACGACAGAATGGATACAAGTGCTCCAAACGTAAAACATAACATCAAATTCGAAAACGTTATTATCGTTTCAATCAATTTATGGTGGTTCATGACCGTGAACACCACCGTCAGAATTGCAACCAATATGGCTGCGTTTATATTTATGATAATGCTTAGTTTCGGCATGGCCGGCAGCCTGTAAGGCCTGTCGTTCAACGTCGCAAGACAGGATTCCCACTCTGACTCGGCATGGTGTTGTTCGAACGCCGGCTGTTGCACGCGACTCTCCATGGGTTGGTTGCATTTTGTTAATAATTACTTACGCGTGGCGCTGCTATATTCTTCAGGAACGTTACTACTTAAAATGAACGGAATAAACATCAACATAATCTAATGGTTAGCAATCAATTGACTCTCAGTCATTGCTTTGCCATGGCCGAGCCGTCGCGCGCGCGTGGCGATGCCAAAAGGCGCCGCCCCATGCTATAGTGGCGCCCATAACCTCGAGGTCCAAATGCCCCATTCCAACGCGCTGGCCGTCCCGGCGCCGCTCGCCTTCTCCGCCAGACCCTCGCTCGCCGGGCTCACCCGCGCCGAGCTCGCCGACGCCTTGCGCAGGCTGGAGTTGCCAGACCGCGAGACAAGGATGCGCGTGGCGCAGCTTTGGCATTGGATTTACCTTCGCGGCGCCGATGATTTCGGCTCCATGCTCAATATTTCCAAGGTGATGCGCGAGCGGCTGGACGTGGCTTTTTCGCTCGATTTGCCGGAAATCGTCGAGGAGCAGGTCTCGAGCGACGGCACGCGCAAATGGCTGCTGCGGCTTTCGCCCACCCATCAAAACGAAAAACCCGCCGAGATCGAATGCGTCTATATCCCCGAAAGCGACCGGGGCACGTTGTGCGTCTCGTCGCAGGTCGGCTGCACGCTCAATTGCAGCTTTTGCCACACCGGCACGCAAAAACTGGTGCGCAACCTAACGGCGCAAGAGATTATCGGCCAGATCATGGTCGCGCGGCGCAGACTCGGCGATTTTCCGGGGCTGGAGCGGCCGACCGACGGCCTCGTGCCATCGGGCGAAGGCGTGCGAGCGGTCTCGAACATCGTGTTCATGGGCATGGGCGAGCCGCTCTATAATCTCGAAAATGTGATGTCCGCCGTCGACGCGATGGCTGATGGCGACGGGCTGTCGGTCTCGAAGCGCCGCATCACCGTCTCGACCTCTGGCGTCGTGCCGCAAATCGAGCGGCTCGGCGCCGAATGCGGGCCGATGCTGGCGATTTCGTTGCACGCGGTGCGCGACGAGCTTCGCGATGAGCTTGTTCCGCTCAACAAGAAATATCCGATCAAGGAGTTGCTTCAAGCTTGCCGCGGCTACCCCGGCGCCTCCAACGCGCGGCGCATCACTTTCGAATATGTGATGCTGAAGGGCGTGAATGACTCCCCCGCGGAGGCGCGGGAGCTGGTGCGGTTGCTCAAGGGCGTCCCCGCCAAGATCAATCTCATTCCGTTCAATCCATGGCCCGGCGCGCCTTACGAGTGCTCGGACTGGGAGACGATCGAGCGTTTTTCCGACATCGTGTTCAACGCCGGCTACGCCAGCCCCGTCCGCACGCCGCGCGGACGCGATATTCTGGCCGCCTGCGGGCAGCTTAAGAGCGAGACCGAGAAGCTGAGGGCGCGGGCGCGGCTGGCGGCGGAGTGATCGCCACCGACCGTAGCCACGACGCAAACGCCTTTAATCCGCCAATGGCGACAATCACGGGGGCAAAAGTGAAGAAACGCGTGTCGGACGTCATCATCGGCTTCGCCCTTCTGGCGGTGGGCTCGGGCGGAACTGCCACGGGTGTTCGGGCTTTCGAGGCGGTCGGCGAACAAGAAGCCTATGAGATCGGCAAGGAGGCTTATGTCTATCTCTACCCGCTCGTCATCATGGACGTGACGCGGAAGGTCATGACCAATGTCGAAGCCGGGAAGAGGATCGGGGCCGGTCCCGCGAATGAATTCTCCCATGCGCGGACCTTTCCGCCCGCCGACTTCCGCGACGTCGTGCGGCCAAATTTCGACACGCTCTACTCCGTCGCCTGGCTCGATTTGACGAAGGAGCCGATCGTCCTCACGGCGCCCGACACCAAGGGCCGCTATTATCTGCTGCCGTTGCTCGACATGTGGACGGATGTCTTCGCCGTCCCCGGCAAGCGCGCCAGCGGCACGAGCGCCGCCAATTTCGCCATTGTTCCTCCGAACTGGAGAGGCCAGTTGCCGCGCGGCGTCGAAAAGATCGAGGCGCCGACGCCCTATGTCTGGCTCATCGGCCGCACGCAGACCAATGGGCCAAAGGATTACGACGCCGTTCACGAGGTGCAGGACGGCTACAAGCTCGCGCCGCTCTCGGGTTTCGGCAAGGCGGCAAAGCCCACGACGGCGAAAATCGACCCCAATCTCGATATGAAGACGCCGCCGCTTGATCAGGTCAACAACATGCCGGCGGGCAAGTTTTTCGCTTACGCCGCCGAACTGCTGAAGGTCAATCCGCCGCATGTCACCGACTGGTCGCAGGTCGCGCGTTTGAAGCGGATCGGCATCGAGCCCGGCAAGAGCTTCGACTTGGAAAAGGCCGATCCGGCCGTCCAACGGGCGCTGGAAAAAGCCAGCGTCGACGGCCTCGCTTATATGAAGGGGAAGACGCCGACGCTGGCGCGCGTCGCCAACGGCTGGCAAATGAATACCGACACGATGGGCGTCTATGGCGATTATTATCTTAAACGGGCGATTGTCGCCCTCGTTGGGCTCGGCGCGAACCAGCCGGAGGACGCGATCTATCCGTTCAATCTCGCCGACAACGAAGGCAATCCGCTCGACGGCGCGAAGAGATATTTGCTGCATTTTTCCAAGAGCGAGTTGCCGCCGGTTGGGGCGTTTTGGTCCATCACGCTCTATGACGAAAAGGGCTTTCAGGTCGCGAACCCACTCAACCGCTTCGCGATCGGCGACCGCGACGCGCTGAAATACAACACGGACGGTTCGCTCGACCTATACATCCAAAATGCCAATCCCGGCTCGGATAAGGAATCAAACTGGCTGCCCTCGCCCGCGTCGGGATATGAGAGCATCACGATGCGACTTTACGCGCCAAAACCTGAAGCGCTTGACGGCCGCTGGGTTCCCCCGGCGATCAGGCATGCGCAGTGATGATTTCGTGAACTGGAGAGGCCGAGGGCTCGGGTGGGGGGATGTGAAGCTAGGCCTGCATCATGGTGAGATCCGTATCCCCCGGCTTCGCGCCGGCGGCGGTGAGCATCGCGTGGACTTGCCCGCGGTGATGGGTTTGGTGGTTGAAGAAATGAACAATCACGAGCCAGCGCGGCCGGCTGACCTCGCGGCCCAATGTCGATGAACGCCAGACGAGTTCGCCGGCGATCGGCTCGGCGCCCGGGCGATCCGCCCAAGCGAGGATGTGCCTGTCGCAAACGGCGCGCGCGTGTTTCAGGTCCTCCCAATCGTCGACGAAACACGTCGAGTCCGCGATCTTGACGGCCGGCTCCGGCCAATCCGAAAGCCGGCTCAGCCACATGTTGTCCGCCCATAACAAGTGGTTCAGCGTCGCATGGATCGACTTGAAGAAGGCGCCCCGATCCTGCCGCCGCGCTTCGTCCGGCAACGTGTCGGCAGCCGCGTAAAGACTCTCGTTTTGCCAATGATTGTAGCGCGCCATCGTGCGGACATAGGTGCGGTCGATCATGACTGGCCTCCGCCTTTGTCTCGAAAAAGCAACAATCTTTGTTGTCGGACGCTGGGGCTATCGCGGCTTCGGCGCGGCGCGCGCACGCAAAAGTCCCCATGCCGCGAGCCCCGACAAGAAAAGGCTGACCACCGCCTCCCAAACGGCGAGACTAAGCCCGAACACGAGCAGCGCCGGCTCGTCGCAGCGCACGGGCTTCACCCGTTTCAACTGCGCCAGAAAATCATCGGGCGCCAATGCTCCCGTCAGCGCGCCCGTGCATTCGGTCGGGCCAGGCCAGAGGTGAAACTCGACGCCCGAATGATAAACGGCGATTCCCGCGCCAGCCAAAAACACCAACGCCAGCAGGGCCAATCCAAATCGCGCCAGCCCCGCCCTGCCCCAATGCGCCGCGAGCGCCGTCAGCGCCGCGAGAAAAATGCCGACATAAAAGGGAACGCGGCCCATGAGGCAGAGTTCGCAAGGGATATAGCCCATGGATTCGAAGATCCAGGCCCCCGCGATCGTTCCCGCCGCGACGACGAGTACGACCACCGCGATTGCGCGCGGAAAATTCGCGCGCGCGAAAGCGGCGACGCCGAGAGTCAAAATAGCTTAACGGCGACCACGAAGCCGCCGACCACTATCGCCGCGAGCGATCCCATGAACAGGCCGAAATGCTGTTCGAGCTTTTGCCGGATCGGGTCGCCGAAATGATTGAGCGCGGCGGCGAGCAGGAAGAAGCGCGCGCCGCGGGTGATCGTCGCGAGCAGCATGAACAGCGGGAAATTATAGGCGAACAGCCCCGAGAAGATCGTCACGAGCTTGAACGGGATCGGCGTCAGCCCTTTCACCAGAATGAAAATCGCGCCCCATTTCGCGTAGAACTCGCGCATGGCGTCCATCTTCGACTCATAGCCGTAGAGATGGATCAGCCATTGTCCCGCAGTGTCGTAGAACAGCGCGCCCAGCGCATAGCCGAGCGCTCCGCCCGCGACCGAGGCGACCGTGCAGATGGCGGCGTAGCGCCATGCCTTTTTCGGCTCGGCCAGCGACATCGGCACCAGAATCGTATCGGGCGGCACGGGAAAGAACGAACTTTCCGCGAAAGCTATGGCGGCGAGCGCCAGCGGGGCGTGAGGGCTCGAAGCGAGCCGCATGGTCCAGTCATAGAGTTTTTTGAACATTTTCCACCGTTAGCATCGGCCGCGTCGCGAAGATAGGCCGGCGCGCCGACGAACATTACGCATCTTCACTTGACGATGGGTTGACGGGGGCATTTTCAAAGCTAATATCCGCGCCGCGCTCCGGCTCGACGCCGGTCCGCGCCCCTGTGGCGGAATTGGTAGACGCGCTCGACTCAAAATCGAGTTCCGCAAGGAGTGCTGGTTCGACTCCGGCCAGGGGCACCAATTCGCTGTGCGACAGCATCGAGAACCATCCAGAAATCGATACAAACCAATATATTAGCGTCATAAGGCGTTCGGGGCCGCCGTGGTGTCCGCGCGAATTGTTGTATGCGGTCGCCCCCGACTAATCAGACGCCAACGCGCCGCTTACCGGTCTGGAAATCCGCACGGCGCCCGAATCGTCGCGCCTTCCGATGGCGCGGGCCATGTCGCGCCACTGGGGCGCGACATCCTTGGTCTTTTCCTTCAGCGCTTCGCGATAGGCCGCTACGGCTTCGCAAGCTTCGTCCGTCCCGCTGGCCCGCTCGCCAAGCATTTCAAGCGCATTGCCGAGATTGCCCTGGCTCCGCCGCGACGCCACTGTCTTGCCAATTAGCCACTACGGATTTGAGCCGCGAGATAGCGCTTTCCGACGAATGCCTGACGACTTGCTCCAAATCCGCGTCGACCATCTCCTTAATCAGCGCGTCAAGGGGAATTCGCGGCTCCCAGCCCAGCGTCTTTCGCGCCTTCGAGGAGTCGCCGAGCAGCACCTCGACCTCGGCGGGGCGATAAAAAGCGGGGTCGATGACGACATATTTCTCCATGTCGAGTCCGACATGTTCGAAGGCGATGCGGCACATGTCGCGAACCGTTGTCGTCACGCCGCTGGCGATCACATAATCGTCTGGCTTGTCTTGCTGCAGCATCAGCCACATCGCGCGCACATAATCCTTGGCGTGGCCCCAGTCGCGCTTCGCGTCGATGTTGCCGAGCCGCAGCTCGTCGGCCAGGCCGAGCTTTATACGCGCGACGCCGTCGGTGACCTTGCGCGTGACGAATTCGACGCCGCGCAGCGGACTCTCGTGATTGAACAAGATGCCGGAAGAGGCATGCAAACCGAAGCTCTCGCGATAGTTCACGGTCATCCAATGACCATAGAGCTTGGCCACGGCGTAGGGAGAGCGCGGATAGAAGGGGGTTTTTTCGTTTTGCAGGGGCTCCTGGATGAGCCCGTACATTTCGGCGGAGGAGGCCTGGTAGTAGCGCGCTCTCGGCGCTCCGAGGCGCATGGCCTCGAGCATGTTGGTCACGCCGACGGCGGTGACATTGGTGGTCAACAACGGCTGGCGCCAAGAGGAAGCGACAAAGGACTGCGCCGCGAGATTATAGATTTCGTCAGGCTGAACTTCCTGCACGATGCGCTGCAGGCTGGAGATATCCGCGATATTGCCATCGTGCAACCGCACCCTGCCGGCGACGCCAAGCCAGCGCAGGCGATGATCCTCGACCCCGCGATGCGACGAGCGGCGGATCACGCCGTGAACCTCATAGCCCTCGCTCAACAGCAACTGCGCCAAATAAGCGCCGTCCTGCCCCGTAATTCCAGTCACCAGCGCGCGTTTCGTCATAACACTCGTACTCCTTACAGAACCACGCCCGGCGCATGCGGTTAGCATGCAGAGGAACGGCACCTCGTTATTGTACACTTGCACTAAAATTTGGTTTCGAAATTTATGCATCTCTCGCGACGCGGCGGACGCACGGCATGACCGAAGCGGCATGGAGAAGCGCTTCTTCCCAGACGGCGTGCGAGGTCGCGGCGACCTTCCGCGCGGCTATTTCCCGACACGACAAGCTCATCGACGAAGTTGTCCGCGAGCAGCGCATTGGCGACACGCCGCGCTGTCAGGACGATCGATTGGATGAAATTTTAATTATTAGGAGGGAATGTAAACTATGATGACTTCAAACCGAAAAACGGTAGAACGACCGAAGCTTCTCGTGGCTGCGGAGTCTTTCTCGCTGGTGCGCGGCGGGATAGCACGAGTGGGGAGATTGCTTGCGCGACTCGCCGCTGACAGCGGTCTCGAAGCGGATTTGCTCGCTCTCAGCGATCCCGAACCAACCAGGGATTTCGGCCTGCCGGCGCGCACGGCGGCGGGAGGTCGAGCGGGGTTCGCGTTTCGGTGCTGGACGGGCGGCGTCACCCGATCACACTTCATGTACAATCATGTCGGCATAGCGCGCGCGCATTGTTCGATTCCGATGCTGGACCGCCCCTACGCGCTCTGGATATACGGAATCGAGGCATGGAGCTCTCGAATGCACGGCGACTACGGCCGAAGCGTGGAGGACGCCAGCCTGTTGCTGTCGATCACCGACTTCACCCGCCGGCGCGCGGCCGAACTCTTGCCATCCGCGCAAAGAGCCAAGGTTTGCTGGTTGGCCACCGAAGAGGATGACGCTCCGAAGGCGTCGAGCGATTTCAGCGGTCCTCCGACGGTTCTGATCCTGTCGCGAGTCGACGCGACCGAGATGTATAAAGGGCATTTCGAACTGATCGACTGCTGGCCCAGTGTCATGGCCGCGATACCCGATGCGCGGCTGCTGATCGCCGGCGGCGGCGATGGTCTCGGCATATTGCGCCTCCGGGCGCGGGCGTCGGCGGCGGCAAGCAATATCGAGTTCACGGGCCTTCTGCCCCAAGACCAGATCGACGCGCTCTGGTCCCGGACGCATGTTTTCGCGATGCCCAGTCGTGGGGAAGGTTTTGGCTTGGTGTATATCGAAGCGATGCGGCGTGGTTTGCCGGTGATCGCCTCCACCCAGGACGCCGGCCAGGAAATCAATCTTCACGGCGTCACCGGCTATAATGTCGATCTCGAGCGGGAGGGCGAACTCGCGCGCCGAACAATCGAACTGCTGTCGGATAAGGCCCTCGCGCGTCAATTTGGCGAAAACGGGCGCGAACATTGGCGCGCGAATTTTTGTTTTAGCGCGTTTCGTCGCCGCATGGAGCCGATTATGACGGAGTTCCTCGCCGCCTGAAACGCGAAACGCGTCGCGCCTCTGTTTTAGCGATCGCCTCAACTTCGATCCGACGCGGCTCGACCAAATCGCCGCGCGGATCCGGATGATCTTCTGACCTCCATCAACGCCGGCGTCCGCGCCTCGAACCTTTCGCGAAAGTTGTCAAATATTGGTCTTGATCGGCGATCGCCTTGTCGTCGAGAATTGTATGCATCCGTGAGCATAATTCCCGCGCGGCCGGATCGCCCGCCTTGGCGAAGCGCCGGTATGCTTCGAGCACGTCGCGCGCCGCGCGTTGCAGGATCGAGAAGCTCGTGTCGTCCTCCGGAGAAAAGCTGATTTCGACCGCTTCGGCGGACGTCGTGTCTTCGTCGCGGCCGCGAAGGAAGATCCCGACTCTCGATGGATCGGCGTCGAAAAAGTCCTGGGCAATCTCTCGCAGCGGGCGCGGGACGGGCGCCGCGGAATTGTCGGCGCGGGGGTCTAGCGCCTGGACGCACAGCCGTCGCATGGCCTCGGGGCGACTCGGGACGCCCGGTAGATCGCGACGGTAGCTGTCGATTGCCGCGAGTTCGTCGGGCTGCATTCGCACCCCGATCAACTGGCCGGTTCCAGCTTTGTTGGCGGCGTCGCTCATCAATGTTGCCCTCAGGGACTTGCGCCGAACGTAGGCGCGCGCGCCATGCGCGCCAATGAGTGATGATAACACGTTATCGCGCTAACGTGTTATCAAAAACCGCGCGCCTCGCCCTGACGCGAGAGGTTCCTCGAAAAAATCGATCGACGTCCGGAAAACTGGCAAAAAAAGACTCCGCGCGCACGCCGCACGGAGTCGCCGCACAAGCGGCAGTTGTCAGGCGACGCAACAAAGGCCCATAAAGTTCCATTGAACGCTTTCGCGCTCAAAAATTCACGCGAGCCACGCAACGCGTACGAACTCGGTCGAAAGTTGCAAACTTAGTCGAAGGCCGCGCCAAGCGCGCCGCCAAGCAGGGCGCACACCACGCCGGCGAAAAAGACGCCGCCGTAGCCGAGCAGCACGTAACCAATCGCCCCGCCGAGCACGAAGCCGACCCCGGCTCCGGCGATTTTGCCAGTCCACTTTTCGGGCTTTTCGGCAACAGCCTTGTCGGCGCTATTCGATACATTGTCGCTCATTGAGTCTCTCCTTCGTCTATCACGATGTTCGCCACATCGACGCGGAGTTTTAGCATTTACATGTGAGGTTTGAATGAGACTTACGTGAAGTTACCATGAGATATTCTTGAATATCCGATGCACTATGCTTGACAGGCGCTTGATGGTTCAATGGCGCCGCAACGCCAATAATTCCATGTACAAGACGCCATGGGCCGCGTTCATGAAATCGAAGGACAAATTTCACAATTTTGAATTGGCGGCCCTTCTAAAATCAAACGCCGCGCCAACAGCCCGATCCACCGGCGCGAGCGGCGTGGTCGCGAGGGCCGAGGTTCCGGTTGGTCGCATCAAGCGAGCGACGTTTAATCGCGCATTCCCCGGCTCGATCAATATTTGACGCCGATCGGAGTCGGCGCGCGCCCCTCTTGCAAGCGCGCTTCCGACGCCCGATCTTACCGGATGAGCCAAGTTCGGTCCTTGTGGAACAGCCTTCGTGACCCATCCCCTGCCCGTTCCGACGAATCGTATGAATAACGCAGACAGCGCCGCGCTTGAAGCCGCCGTCGCCGCGTTGGAGAAAACCAGCTTCGCCAAGAGGCTCGCGCATGTCGCCGGCCGCCAGATTGGCTTCGCCGGGCGAGTCATGCCGGCGAAACTCCAGCAGGCCGCCGCGATCGCGGCGCGAAGGGCGTTGTTTGGCGCGATGAACGTCGCGCTCGCCAGCCTCAAGGGGAAGCCCGTCGTCGATACGCGGCTGCGCCACCGTCACATGGCGATGGTCTCGGGCGCGCTCGGCGGCGCGTTCGGCCTCGCCAGTTTGCCGGTCGAACTGCCGATTTCAACAACGATCATGCTACGCGCCATCGCGGACATCGCCCGCGCGGAAGGCGAGGATCTTTCCGATCCGGCGGCCGCGATGGCCTGTCTCGAAGTGTTCGCGCTCGGCGGACATGGCGAGGACGAAAAGGTCATGGAGGGCGGCTATCTCGCGCTGCGCGGGCTGTTCGCCAAGTCGGTGTCCAATGCGACGGCCTATGTCGCGTACGGCGGCGTCGCCTCCGAATCGGCGCCCGCGCTCGTCCGTTTGATCGGCATGATTTCCCGGCGTTTTGGCGTCGTCGTTTCGCAGAAGACGGCGGCGCAGGCCGCCCCCGTTCTCGGCGCGATCAGCGGCGCCGTGATCAATCTCGCTTTCACCGAGCACTTCCAGACTCTCGCGCGCGGACATTTCATCGTGCGGCGGCTGGAGCGCAAATATGGGCCACATGAAGTGCGGGCCGAATATGCGCGCGTCGCCCGCGCGGCGGGTTATTGGCGGGAGGAAGCCGCAGGAGCGGCTTGAGCCGGCTTAGTTCAGGGTCCGCGCCGCCGCCAGCAAATTGCCGACCTGTTTGGTTTCGCCGATGTTGTGCTCGTTTTCCTCCAGCACCACGGCGTCGGCGTCCAAAAAGCTTCGCGGCAATTGGGCGAGGTCGGCGGTAAGGCGGGCGCCATTGCCGATTTCGCCCGGCGCCGTGACAAAGCGCGCCAGGATGGAGCCGCCGCGATCGTCGCGCATGTAAAACCAGTAGTCGATCGTCGGCGGACAGGGCGTTTGCGCCGAAACGACGATGAGTTCACGCATGAAACTATCGCCCACCATCAAAATACGCGGCGTTCGCGGACATGCCCCGTCGTTCCCGCGACGCTCGACGATGGCGGTCGGATAGCGATCCGGCGGCCAATAGAGGTTGAGCAGATCGAGCAGGTCGCGGTCGGTTCCCTTCGCCAAATCGTCCTCGCGCCAGTCGAACTCGAAGCGCCCGAACAGCGGGCCGCCGGGGCTCGCCTCGAACGCCCGGGATATGTCGCGCAGGGTCAGCGCGGCGCCAAGCAAGTTCCAGTGCGTCCCGCCGCGTGGAAAAAAGTCGATTGCGTAGTTCGTCCGCTCGGCGTCCATTAATCTCGCGCCGTCGACATAGGGTGCGCCTCGCTGTTCCAGCGCCGCGCGGAACGGAGCGAGCTTATCTTGCGGCCCGCCCCGCGCCAACGCCGGGCATGTCAGCCCCACCGGCAGATATTGCGGGAGGTGCGCGGGTTTCGATGGCGAGATCAGATAGGCGAAGCCCTTGCCATGCGTCTTCGCGGCGGTGGCGATTTCCGCGATCGCGTCGGCCCACTGGTCGAGACCCGCCGCGGCGGTCGGCGCCCTGCCCCGAGAGCAAAGCTCGTCGATATATTCCCAGCCAAACAACTGCCCCTCGCGCCCGATGGCAATGTTGGCCACGCCTGAGACCCCGAACAGCGAATACATGGTTTGGTTCTTCGCACGCACGGAAATCGGAAACACCGGCGAGGCGCGTCCAAGGTTCATCGACACGGCCCGCTGCGTTTCTCCTGAAAGGAAGGCGCTCAATGTCCAAGGCGCGGGCTCGGGCGGCGTCACTCCGTCTAAGGGCTGCGCGCTGCGGATTCGCAGCTTGGGCCAATCGCGCTCGACCGCGTAATTCCAAAGATTGGCCAGGAACAAAAAGCCGATGAACCCCGCGCAGGCGAAAATCGGCAGTCTCACGACGATGCGGCGGGTCATGGCTAGAACCTAAAATAGATAAAGGGCTTGAACGGATCCGCGAGCCCCTTCGCCAGCGCCGCGACGAACAGCAGGGCGAGCAGAGTGTTGGCCACAAGCGCGTGACGGCGCGCCAAATCCATCCAGTTGAAGCCCTCGACCGAAAGCACGGCGCGTTGCGCGACGACGATGCCGGCGCCGATAAGCGCGGCGAGCCAGTAATAGGACGGAATCATCTGCCCTACGGACGCCCGCGCGAAAGGCTGCCCCATCAGCGCCAGCATGGCGCCCGCCTGATGCAACGAAGCTGTCGAGCGAAAGATCGTCCATCCCACCATGACGATGAAAAAGGTCGCGATATTTGCCTCCCAAGGCCGCAGCCGCCCCAACGCTCGGGCTAAAAAGAGCCGGTCCAGCACCAGAAACAACCCGTTATAGGCCCCCCAAACGATATAGTTCCAGGCCGCGCCATGCCATAAGCCGGAGGCAAGGAAGCAAAGCCACAGATTGAAATGGGTGCGTAGCGCGCCCCGACGGTTTCCACCGAGCGGAAAATAGAGATATTCGCGTATCCAACCGGTCAGCGACATATGCCAGCGGCGCCAGAATTCGGTCATGGTGGTCGCGATATAGGGCTCGTCGAAATTCTCCAGCAGGCGAAAGCCGAACATGCGGGCGAGACCGATCGCCATGTCTGAATAGCCGGAGAAATCGAAGTAGATCTGAAATGTGAAGAAGATCACGCCGGCCCAGGCCTCGACAAACCCCAACTCCGCCGGATCGTGCGCGAAGACGAGATCGGCGCCGCCGGCGAGCGCGTCGGCGAGCAGCACCTTCTTGATGACGCCCAGCATGAACCTGGAAAAGCCGAGGACGAAATCGTCGACATGGGCTGGCGGACAGGCCTCCATCTGCCCGGCGATGTCGTGATATTTGACGATCGGGCCGGCCAGGAGTTTTGGGAAGAAGAACACGTAAAGCGCATAAAGTGAGACGCTCCGCGCCGGCGCCGTGACGCCGCGATAGACGTCGACGAGATAGGTGATCTTTTCGAAAACAATAAAAGAGACGCCGATCGGCAGCGCGATCTTCGGGATGCTCACGCCGCCAAGGTCGAGCGCGCCGAGCAGGGCGTCGAAATTCACGGCGAGAAAACCGGTGTATTTATAATAGACGAGGATGCCGATATTGGCGCAGACGCCCAGCGTCAGCCAGTTTGACCGCGCCGGCGCCCCCTCGCAAAGCGCGAAAATCCGCCGCGCGACAAAAAGATCGAGCGCGACCGAGGCGAAAACGACGAACACGAAGACTGGCTCGCTCCAGGCGTAAAACACGATGCTGGCGAGCAGCAGCACGAGCGCCCTCGACGCCCTCCGCGCGCCGACCGCGAGATATAAAAGGTAAACCGCCGGCGCGAACAGGAACAGGAAAAGCGGTTCGTAAAAGAGCATCCCGATCCTTTGGGGAGAAGCGAAGGGCGCGCGGGTCATAGCAGAGCGGGCGCGGGAGCGGCAAGGGAGCAGGCCTTGCGCCTATTCCCCCTTCCCTTTAACAACCGCGCGTAGCCCGTCGAAATCGGCGGGCGCCGCAACGAACGCTCCCATGTCCGACGATTTCGCCCCCAAATCCGAATTTCTCGCCACGCTGATCGCGCGCGGATTCGTGCATCAGTGCACCGATTTCGGCGCGCTCGACGCAGAGGCGCGCAAGGGCGGGCTTTCGGCCTATATCGGTTTCGATTGCACCGCGTCCTCGCTGCATATCGGCTCGCTTTTGCCGATCATGCTGCTCGCCTGGCTGCAACGCACCGGCGGCAAGCCTTTGCCCCTGGTCGGCGGCGGCACGACGCGGGTCGGCGACCCTTCCGGCAAGGACGAGAGCCGCAAGCTGTTGACGATCGAGCAGATCGACGCCAACAAGGCCTCGATCAAGACCGTTTTCGAGAAGTTTCTGCGCTTTGGCGAGGGCGCCGGCGACGCTGTTCTGCTCGACAACGCCGACTGGCTGGCGGAGCTAAACTACATCGAGTTTCTGCGCGACGTGGGCCGGCATTTTTCGGTCAACCGCATGCTGACGATGGACAGCGTAAAGCTGCGCTTGGAGCGCGAACACGAACTGTCCTTCATCGAATTCAACTATATGT
>JBAWEN010000431.1:0-8141 GCA_049591215.1 Methylocystis sp.
CGACCATGCGCGACAAGCGTCCGATGCGGATGGGCAGGCCCTCGAAGCGCTGCGCGAAATTCTTGTAGTGCTGGCGCGCCAGCAGCGTCGTCGGCGCGACCACGGCGACCTGCTTGCCGTTGATCGCGGCGCAAAAGGCGGCGCGCAGCGCGACCTCGGTCTTGCCAAAGCCGACGTCGCCGCACACCAGACGATCCATCGGGCGCCCGGACGCGAGATCGTCGAGCACCGCGTCGATCGCGCCCGCCTGATCCTCGGTCTCATCATAGGGAAAGCGCGCGCAAAACTCGTCGTAGAGCCCCTCCGGCGCGACAAGCTTGGGCGCCTGCTTCAGCATGCGTTGCGCCGCGATCGCGATCAGGCCCTTGGCCATTTCGCGAATGCGGTTCTTCATCCGCGCCTTGCGGCCTTGCCAGCCGGCGCCCCCTAAGCGATCGAGCGCGACCTCCGTGTCTTCGGAGCCGTAGCGCGTCAAAAGCTCGATGTTTTCGACGGGAAGATAGAGTTTGTCGCCGCCGGCGTAATGAATTTCCAGACAGTCGTGCGGCGCGCCGGCGGCGGTGATCGACTCGAGCCCGATGAAGCGCCCGATGCCGTGATCGACATGCACCACGAGATCGCCCGCCGACAGCGCGGCGATTTCGCCCAAAAGATTCTCTGTGCGCTTGTGCTTTTTGCGCCGGCGCACCAGCCGGTCGCCCAAAATATCCTGCTCGCCGATAATAGCGAGACTGTCCGTCTCGAAACCGTGCTCTATGCCGAGCACGGCGAGTGAAACAGCGCCTTTTCCCAGGGCCAGAGCGCCGGGCAGGCCGGTGACGAGCGGCGGCGCTGGCAGGCCGTGCTCGGCGAGCACATGGCCAAGCCGCTCGCGCGAGCCCTCCGACCACGCCGCGACGACGACGCTCTTGCCTTGCGCCGCCAGCGCCTTGATATGGTCGGCGGCGGCCTGAAACACGTTGATCTCGGGCTGATTGCGCTCGGGCGCGAAGTCGCGTCCGGGCCGCGCGGAAAAGTCCAAGACCACCTCATCCTGAGGAGCGCCTGAAAAGCGCGTCTCGAAGGATGCGGCGGCTTCCATCCTTCGAGACGGCTGCGTCACAGCCTCCTCGGGATGAGGAGCGTGGAAGCCGCCCTGCGCGGCGAAGCGCGCCTGCGCCCGCGCGTCCAGCCGTGTCCGCCATTCCTCCGCCGTCAAATAAAGTTCGCGCGGCTCCAGCGGCTTGTAGTTGGAGCGGGCGAGATCGACGTCATAGGCGCTCTTGCGCGCCTCGTAATAATCCGTGACCTGCGCCAGCCGCTCGCCCGCCGCGTCATCGACTTGCGGGTCGAGCAGCAGCGGCGCGTCGCCGAAATAATCGAACAGCGTGTCGAGCTTGTCGTAAAATAGCGGCAGCCAATGTTCGGCGCCGGGATGGCGGCGGCCTTCGCTGATCGTCTCGTAGAGCCCGTCGCCGCGGGTCTCGCCGCCAAAGCGCGTCGTATAGGCTTGGCGGAAGCGGCGCATCGTCTCGCTGACGAGTTGCAACTCGCTCATCGGCACGAGGTCGAGCGCGCGCAATTGCCCGGTGGTGCGCTGCGTTTCCGGATCGAAGGCGCGGATCGATTCGAGCGTGTTGCCGAAAAAATCGAGCCGGATCGGCGCCGGCATGCTCGGCGCGAACAGATCGACGATGCCGCCGCGCTGCGCGTATTCGCCGGGCTCGCGCACCGTGCTGGAGCGCAGGAAGCCGTTGGTCGCGAGCCATTGCGTCAGCAAGTCCATCTCGACGACGTTTCCCGGCGCGGCGGAAAAAGTGTCGGCGGCGATTCTGGCGCGCGGCGGAACGCGCTGGAGCAGACAGTCCACCGTCGTCGCGATCACGCGCGGCTGCTGCGCGGAGGATTTCGAGCGCGCCAGCCGCGCCAGCGCGGTCATGCGGCGCGAGGCGATCGCCGCGCTGGGCGAGACGCGGTCATAGGGCTGGCAGTCCCAGCCGGGCAGGTCGAGAATTTCGACGAAGGGCGCGGCGAAGCGCAGCGCCTCGCGAAACCGAGCCGAGCGCACCGGGTCGCGCGCGACATGCACGAAAACAGCCGCCTCGCCTTCGGCTCTTTCCGCCAGCGCGCGCGCGAGATCGCCGGCGACGAAGGCGTCGAATCCCTCGGGGGCGTTGGCGAGAAGCAGCTTGTCGCCGGCCTCCAGTCGCGCGAGGGCGGTTTTTAGCGCGCTCGTCGCGGCCGCCACGCGAGCGTCGACGCGCTGTTTCAATGAAGCGGCCTCTGATGGGCATGGAAGGCCGCGATTTTTTTAAACAGCGGCGTGTCGTGGACGGGCGGGAGCGTCTCCGCGCCGCAAAACCAGCGAAAGGCCAGATCGTCGTCGGCGTCGAGCAGCGCTTCGAATTGCGTCAGCTCCTCGGCGTCCAGCGTCTCGACGCGCGCATCGACGAAGCCGCCGAGAATAAGGTCCATCTCGCGCATTCCACGCCGCCAGGCGCGGACGCGAATGCGTCGTCTTCGAAGGTCGAGCGTGTCCAAAGCTTCAGCCTCGGCGTTGGTCTGGGCGTTGTCGCCGGTCATTGGATATGTGTCGCTTGGGATATGTGTCGCTTGCGGGGGCGAGGCTCGATAAAATGGGAAATTGGAGCCGTTGCTCGGCCCTCGCGCTGGCTTAGACCAGCGGCGGGGGAAAGAAAAGAGCCAAGCGAGGACGAGGGATAAGGGAGCGGCGCGATGTTTCACATAGGCATCTTGGTGTTTCCAATGGTGCAGCAGCTCGATCTCACCGGCCCTTTCGAGGTTTTTTCGACCTGGCCCGAAGCGCGCGTCGATCTCGTTTGGAAGACGACCGAGCCGCTCGTTTCCTCGACGGGCCTGGGGCTGCGGCCGACGATCGCCTTCGAGGACGCGCCGCCGTTCGACATCATCTGCGTTCCCGGCGGGCGCGGCGTCGACCCGCTGCTGCTCGACGACGAAGTCCTCGACTTTTTGCGCGCGCGGGCGCTCACGGCGAAATTCGTGACCTCGATTTGCACTGGAGCCCTGCTCCTGGGCGCGGCGGGCCTGTTGGTGGGCAAACGGGCGACAACTCATTGGACTTGCGTCGATCTGTTGCCCGTTTTTGGCGCTACCCCCATTCGCGAACGCGTGGTGTTCGACGGTCGCCTGGTGACAGGGGGCGGCGTGACGGCGGGGATCGACTTCGCGCTTGCTCTCGTTGGCGAACTGGCGGGAGCCGAAGCCGCGATGGCGATTCAACTCCAGCTCGAATATGCGCCGAAGCCGCCTTTCGACGCCGGCGACCCATCAAACGCGCCGCCCGCCGTGGTCGAGGCGGTTCGCGAGCGAGGCCGCGAATCGCGGGCCGAGCGCGAAAGGCTCGTGACGCAGGCGGCGAGACGGCTGGATCGCGCCGACAGGCGATTTTGCGCGAAGACCAAGGATTTGCTACAGGGCGGATGAGCGCGCGACCCTTCGGGCGAGAGCGGCGCGAGGGCGCTAAGTAAGCGAGAGCGACAAGAAATGCAGAAATTCAACAAGCTGACCGGCGTCGCCGCGCCGCTGGAGATCACGAACGTCGACACCGACATGATCATCCCCAAGCAGTATCTGAAGACCATCGCGCGCACCGGCCTCGGCAAGGGCTTGTTCTCGGAGATGCGCTACAACGACGACGGCTCGGAAAACCCCGATTTCGTGCTCAACAAGCCTGCCTACCGCGGCGCGAAAATCCTGGTCGCGGGCGATAATTTCGGCTGCGGTTCGTCGCGCGAGCATGCGCCCTGGGCCCTGCTGGATTACGGGATTCTCTGCGTGATATCGACCAGCTTCGCCGATATTTTCTACAACAACTGTTTCAAGAACGGCATCCTGCCGATCGCCGTGCCGCAAGCCGATCTCGACAAGCTCATGGACGACGCCAAGCGCGGCGCCAACGCCACCTTGAGCGTCGATCTTGAATCCCAGGAGATCCGCGGACCCGATGGCGGGGTCGTCCGCTTCGAGATCGATCCCTTCAGAAAGCACTGCCTGCTCAACGGCCTCGACGACATCGGCCTCACCTTGCAAAAGGCCGACGGCATCGCGGCGTTCGAGGCGCGAACACAGGCCGAGCGTCCTTGGACATAAGCCGGAAACAGTCTCTGGCTAGGCTCGGGCCTATGGTAAGACGCTTCGCCGCCGCCTTTCGCGCGAGCGGGACGGCGAGGCCGTGACGCCCGCCGACTCGCCCTTCTCACCGCCTATTCGTTGGAACCGCCCTTTCGTGAGCCTTTTCGACTCCCTCTCGACCGGTCTAAACGACGCGCGCGCGATCCTGTCGCGCGGCGTCGGCGCGGTTTGGAGCCGACGGCCCGGACATCTCAAGCCGGACGAAATCGCCGAGCAAGATTGGCTCCAACAGAACGACGCGGCCGGCGACGCCGAGCTGTTCGGCGAGTCGGACCAGCCGCCAGCGGCCTTGAGCGCCGAGGAGTATCAACGAGCGGCCATGGCGGCGGCGGAGGATTGGAGCAATGATTCCCTGGGCGTGCTGGCGATCCATAATCTCGCCAAGTCCTACAAGACGCGCAAGGTTGTGGAGGATGTGAGCCTCCATGTGCGCCGGGGCGAGGCGGTGGGTCTGCTCGGACCCAACGGCGCTGGCAAGACCACGGTGTTCTATATGATCACCGGGCTCGTGAAGCCCGACCGCGGCATTATCTCGCTCGACGGCTACGACGTGACGCCGCTGCCGATGTATCGGCGGGCGCGGCTAGGTATCGGCTATCTGCCGCAGGAAGCCTCGGTGTTCAGGGGACTGTCGGTCGAGGACAATATTCGCGCGGTGCTCGAAATCACCCAGCCCGACAAGCACAAGCGCGCGGAGGAACTCGAGGGCCTGCTCGACGAATTCAAGCTGACGCGGCATCGCAAGACGCCGGCCGTCGCGCTCTCGGGCGGCGAGCGCCGGCGCTGCGAGATCGCGCGCGCGCTCGCCGGTCATCCGTCTTTCATGCTGCTCGACGAACCCTTCGCCGGCATCGACCCGATCGCGGTCGGCGGCATTCAGGATCTGGTGCGCCAGTTGAAGGCGCGCGGCATCGGCGTGCTGATAACCGACCATAGCGTGCGCGAGACGCTCGGCCTAACCGACCGCGCCTACATCATTTACAATGGCCATGTGCTGACCGAAGGCCCGCCGGAGGAGATTGTCGCCAATCCGGATGTCCGGCGGATTTATCTCGGCGAGGATTTCCGCATGTGACGCTGGGCGGGCGGAGTCTACGGACCCGAAACCCAGCGAAGGCTGATCACCCGGAGAAGGCCGGTAAAGCCGTCGCGGAGGGCCTCCTCCCCCGACCCTCGCCCTTGGGGGCGAGGACATTATTTATCCGAACGAATTCACGCGGCTCGGGCGCGGGCCGCGTTCGTCGCCGGAATTTACGCGTCGAGCTGGCCGGCGACGTAGCCGAAGACCGAGCTTAGATTGTCGCCGACGGTCGTGAAGGCGACGATCGCGGCGACCGAAATCAAGGCCGCGATGAGGCCGTATTCGATCGCCGTGGCGCCCGATTCGTCCTTCATAAAACATGCGAAAATGCTTGTCATTAACTGCTCCGCGGGTTCGTGGTCGCTCCAACTGCTTCACCGACAAACCAGATTGCCGTGGAGCGCCCCGAACTTTGCGCTCGGTTTATTAATTAGTGATTGTCGAGTATCGGAAAAAAGTACATTCGATGCGCCTACATAAACAGATTGTCGACGCTATCGACAGATGACGGCGATGGATATTGCGATTATCCGCGCGCCAGGAGAGCCTCGCGCGCAGCTCCCTCCTTAAAGCTTCTCGAGCGCCGCTTCGGCGCTCGAAACGCTGGCGACGCTGGAATTGTCCTCGATGTCGATCCAGCGCACGACGCCGTCGTCGATCAGCGCGGCGTAACGCTTCGAGCGCACGCCGAGCCCCGCCGCCACCAGGTCCAGTTCCGTGCCGGTCGCCTGGGCGAAGGCGGCGGAGCCGTCGGCGAGTCCGTCGACCTTGCCCTCGGCTCCGCTGGCGGCGAGCCAGGCGTCGAGCGCGAAAATATCGTTGACGGCCACGACGGCCACCGCGTCGACGCCGCGCGCCTTGATCGCCTCGACCTTGGCGACGAAGCCCGGCAGATGCGTCCTGTGGCAGGTCGGCGTGAAAGCGCCCGGCACCGAGAACAGCAGCACCTTGCGGCCCTTAAAGTAATCGCCGGATTTAACCGGCTCGGGGCCATTCGCGCCCATGATCGCGAAAGTCGCGTCGGGAAGCTTGTCGCCGGCCTTGATGGTCATCGCTCTCTCGCTTTCTTTCCGGAGCGTAGCGCCCCGAGTTGTTCAGATTTGGAAGTCGTTCAGATCTTGTCGCCTTCCGAGCCCGGAGGAATGCAGCGCCAGCGCACCACGCGCAACGCCGGATGATCGCCCGACCATTGCGCGATAACGGGTTGCGCCCGCATCATGCAGCCGTAGAGCGAACCGCTCTCGGAAGAAAACACAAGTTTCTGCTCGTCGCAGGCGACAGGTTGGGCCAAAGTGCAAACGGTCAGCACGAGTTCGACGAAGTTCATTTCCGCCTCCCGCAACAAAACCCGCCGGAAACCGGCGCATTGAACCACGAGATTAGCGCGGGTCACACCGGGGTCAATATCTCGCCTTTGCCCAACACCCCCGTGTCGCCGGCGAAGCGCCGCAGTTTTTGCGACAGCAGCCGCGAGGCGCGCCGGCTGTCCTCGGCCAAAACGCGCGAGAAGAGTCTGGCGAAAGTGAAGTGATGCGCGCCGCAGTCGACATAGGTCGGACCGAAGTCGCCCCCCTGCGCCAGCACCAGCGACGCCCGCTTGTTGAGATAGCCGATTCGCCCCGTCGTCGCGCCCAGCGCGATGATCGTGCCCGCGATGGCGCGCGCGCCGAGGTCCGCGCCGGCGTCGCCCTCGATGATGATGAGGCCGCGCCGCAGACGGTCGCCCGCTCTTTGGCCCACATTGCCGCCCACGACGACGCGGCCGCCGGCCATGCCGGTGATCTCGCCGGCCAGCGGCGCGCCGAGAAAATCGCCGCAATCGCCGCCGATGTCGATGTGTCCGCCGGTCATGCCGCTCGCCGCGAAGGCCCCCGCGTCGCCCGCGATGGTGATCGTCCCGCCTTGCGCGCCGCGTCCGAGTTGCGCGCCAACGTCGCCCTCGACATGGATCGTAAAGCCCTGCAGCAGCTTGGCGCCGAGCAGGTCGAAACGCTCCGAGCCGCCTTCGAAATGCACCTCTCGCGGATCGCCGACGCGGACCTTGAACAGATCGCCGACCTTGGCGATGACCTTGGTCGTGCCGATGTCGATCGCCTCGATTTCCTTTTGCGTGCGGCCGACCAACCGGTCCGGCGTCAGCCTGGAGAGGTCGAGTCTTTGCGAGGGCTCCTGACGGAGCGCGAAAAGAAACGGCTTCACGGCAGGAGATCCTTCAAATGATAGTGGAACGGGCCAAGCTTGCCGCCATAATTGCCGGCGCCGATGCGCTTGGCGCCATGTTTGGGGCCGAGCGCGATGATCGCCTTCAGACCGGCGCGCATGGCGTCGGCGACGGCGGCGTCGGTCAGGCCGTCGATGACGATCTCCAGCACGCAGCCTATGTCGGGGTCGAGCACGCTCGTCCCGAGGCCGCTCAGCGTCGGACAATAGGCGTCGTTGGTGGAGGCGCCCATGCCCTTATATTGCGAGCCGACCTTCGAGCCGGAGCGGACAATGCCGCCGGGGAAGGGGGTGATCGCGCCGTCGACGCCGCGAATCGCCTCGACGCCGGCCTCGGTCGCCCGCATCGTCGTGTCCCAATCCTCGCCCATGACGAGAAGGTTTCCGCCGCCGACGCATTTCTTGGTGAGGCCGACCTTGCCCTCGACCAGGAATTCGCCGTCCATGACCGGCACGCGCCAGTAGCGGCGCCCGTCGAGCGACTTGGAAATCTGCCATTTATCGCCGAACTGCCGCACGGCGTCTCCGACCTTGATCTCGAATTCGCCGTCGAGCGCGCGGAACACCGCCGTGCCGGGGCAGGTCAAGACGCATTGGCCGAGCCGGTTGACGAGTTGCTTCTCCGCGTCCTTCGACGACATGGCGAACAGCAGCACGCGCACGCCGGGACGCCCGTCCGGCGTCTCCT
>JBAWEN010000432.1:0-6231 GCA_049591215.1 Methylocystis sp.
CGCCGGGGCGGTCGGGCCCTTCGGCGCCACGTCGGCCATGACCGGAACTTCCGGCGCGCCGATATGATAGTTGATGCCGAGGCGGACGTTGTTCTCGGTCTCGCGCTCCCTGAAGGTCAGGCCGAAGATGCCGCCGCCGGGCGACGCGACATTGCCGGGGATGTTGAGCCCGGAATACTGGTTGCCGGTCGAGGTGAATTGTCCCGTGCCGAAGTCGCTGTGGCGAAATTCGACATTCGCCGACCAGTGATCGGTGAAGGCGTATTCGATGCCGGCGCCGACGGTCCAGCCGAAGCGCTCCACATTGCTGATGTCGTTGTTGGGAATGACGGCGCCGTAGGAGTTCACCACGTAAGCGGCCGGCATGCCCCAATAATTGTGTTGTACCGACGTGGCGCCGATGACCAGACCGCCGAGGGCGTAATAGAGAGAGCGGCCGTCCGCGTAGCCGGCCTTGCCGATCAGCGAAATCCGGGCATTGTCCTGGATGGCGGTCTGGAACGGCGCGACGCCGCCGGGAATCGTGATTTGCGGGACGCCGGCGATGCTGGCGGTTCCGCCCGGCATGACGGCGGACAAACCATTGGTCAGGGTCTTGGCGGTGTTGCTCGGGGAGAAACCGACGTCCGCCTCGCCGCCGATGACGAATTGGCCATATTGCTTGAGATAGCCGATGTGGAAGTCCGTCAGCACGCCGCGCGGCGAATAGGACTGCTGGTAGCCGCCCGGTCCGGTGAGGGTCGAGACGGGCACGCCGTTACTGACGCCCGGCAGCGGATCGAGCGCTTGCTCGTTCATCGTGGCGAAGTTGTAGCCGAACGACGAGCCGATATAAATACCGTCCCACGAAAACATCAGCGGCGGCGGCGGGAGCGCCTTTCTATTTGGCAGGTCCGCCGCTAGCGCGACGCCCGGCAGAGCGATCAGCAACGCCGCCCATGATATTGCCCTTTTCGGCATGGAAACTCCCCTCAAATCAGTTGCGAGTCAGATGAAGTCTCGCTCCGTCATCGAAAGTGCCCGGGTCGCCGGATTCGTTCCATTATGTTTTTTTTAACATCGAAGGCGTCACCATAACATTCGTAAACCTGCTTGAGCGTTCATATTGCTTAAATTTAGGGCTTAGCGAGGAAGCTTGTCCAAACTTATACCAAGAGGCGACAGCGTTCCTCTCCCGCGACGGCGGCTCGAAACCCGCTTGGGCTTCGCCGTTCTCTATCAACCCACTGAAATATATTGATAATTTTCGTTCGCGCCGAGCGCCGACGGCGCGGCAGGCTTTGACGTCGGGCGCCGCCCTCGCATCGTCCAATTTTGAAACAGGAATGAGCACTATGATGGGAAGGTGTGTGGTTTTTACATTTGCATCACAATTAGCGGCGACCAAACAATGGTTAATATATCATTACCTTACGAATCTTTACAAGTGTAACCATAAAGACACACCATTCGAAAACAGCGTGTAAAAATAGTGAGTTGCAAAATCAATCGAGTGTCGGAAATCAGCCAATTAGATGAGCCAGCTTGAGACTATTCGCCGTTTTCCTAATGCTCATTTTTTGGATTCCATATCATCGTTTATGTTGATTTCGGTGGCGGGCGGTCGCGGCCGCCCTTAGCGGCGCAACAGCCTCTCCGAGCCCGCGTTTTCGACGATTCGCCGCCGCGCTCGCCGCCGCCCATCCTTGCGCCGCCACGATTGAAAATGCGCGAAAACGCGCGGCCCGCATTGCTACTCAGAATGCACGGGACCGCCAAGAATCAGACGGTATCCGACGCCGCGCTCGGTGACGAGCAGCGTGGGATCGTCGGGGTTGTCCTCGATTTTCCGCCGCAGCCGACCGATGAAAACCCTAAGATATTGAATGCTATCCGCGCTGGCCGGGCCCCAAACCAATTCGATCAGTTGGCGCTGCGTGACCACCCGTCCGTTGGCGCTGGCCAAAATATGCAGCACCTCGAATTCCTTGGAAGTAAATCTCAAAGTTTGCCCACGCAGCGTCACGCTTCGCGTTGCGGCGTCTATGGTGAGATGCCCGGCCTGATAGACGAGCGTGACCGGCTCGAAGTTTATGCGCGTTCTCAGCGCCGCTCGCGCCCGCGCCAGAAGTTCCCCGATCCTGATCGGCTTGCAAATGAAGTCGTTCGCGCCGAGATCCAACGTCGCGATCTTTTCGGATTCGTGATCGCGCGCCGACAGCGCGATGATCGCGACAGGAGAATGCTTGCGGAGGACGCGAATGACCTCGCGGCCGTCGATATCAGGCAGATTAATATCCAGGACAATCAGCGTCGGCTGCCAGGAAATCGCGAGAACAATGGCCTCGCCGCCAGAATTTGTCTGCGCGGTCTCATAGCCCTCGGCGATCAACGCCTCGCGCAACAATTTAACCGATGCCTGCTCGGCGTCGACGATCAAGACCCGCTTGCCGTCGGCACGGGTGTTGGCGGTCGCGTAAGCGGCGTTGTTGGAAGTGAACGCGTCCATGATCGCTCCATGACGGTTCGAGCGGAAATGCCAGGCCGCTCAAGATGTTGCATAATTCGAGACCGCGCCGGCGCGCGCGGCCGCCCATCCTCCGCCAGCCCGCTTCGCGTTGGCGATATAACTGTCCACGTGATTCGAGTCATAGACAAGCAGGCGGCGATTGGCTATCGATTTGATCAGTTACCGTTACGGTCCGGATGCAAAATATCGGCCAAGAATATCAACGGGATGTCGCGCCTCGCTATCGCGCGGTCGTGGTTTTTGCCGTGATTTCAATGGGGAAACGGGTTTCCGGCGTCGTCGCATCCATCCGCGATGGCCTTCATATCATTAGGGATTGGCGGGAAATGACGCGCGGCGGAGAGATCTAAACATATGCCTCCATATCTTCCACATAACGTCGCCGGCTGATTCGGACGCTTCGCGAATCGGGTCGCCGCCCGTCCGCGAAGCATTGATATCATTAGAAGTGCCAGATCATGTCAGCCGAGAAGACCGCGAGATGGCTCTTGGTGCCGATCGTCGTCGGGCTCACCTGGAGCAGCGGCGGATTCTGCTGGAACGCCGGCGCGTTGAGCGAATTGTAGAATGCGATCTCCGGGCGCAACTCCACCTGCGGCGAGAGCCAGTGCTGCCAGCCCACCGCATAGTTGAAATAGGCCGTCTTTATGCCGGTGCGCTGCCCGGTGATGTCGTCGACATATTCCATGCGCCAGGAAATATTGTCCATCGGTGAGAATTTATAGTTGAGATAGGTGACGACCGACCATTCGCGCGCCGTGCAGGTCAGTTGCAGCGGATTTGAGCATTGCGCGAGGTTCGGGCCATTCACCATGAAATAGAATGGGTTGGCGACGGCGCTGACGAACGGGCTGCTGACGTTCGGCACATTGTCCTCGTGCATGTGCCAGGATTCGATCGCTATGTGCCACTGGTCGTTGAACGTGTGGTAAAACGAGCCGCCGTACCATTGCTGGTTGTTGTAACCGAAGGTTCCCGTGTTGATCCCGTTGGCGCAAAGATAAATATTGTCCCTGGAGTCGTCGGTCTGATACCGGCCGCAAGCGACGAAGCTCGGCTTGATGCCGGGATCGGCTTGACCTGCATAGGCCGGCTGTCCGCCGGTGACGGCGAATACGCCCGGCACGGGGTTGTAGAGCACGCCGCCCGGCACCGCCGCATATTTGACGTTGCGCGCATTCTGGAATTCCGAGTCGGTTCCGACCGAAAGACCCAGTTGCACCATCACGTTCTTGTTCACCTGCAACGTCGCCGCCGCGCCTTGGTTGGTATAGCCGTCGATGACATAGGTCATCGAGTGCGAATACATGTAATTGTTGGGCGCGAGCTGCGCCTCGATGTCCGGCATCGAGATGTAGCGGCCAAACCGAACGATCAGACCGTCCATGATATTCGGAATATAGACCTCGCCATAATACATCGGCATATCAAAGCCGGCGAATTCGTTCCATTTCAGCAATTGCTTGCTCAAGAAACCGTTGGCGGTCGTGTAGCGATAGGTTTCGCCGTAAATCGGCGCGAGGCGGAAGCCCCAGTCCCAATGATCCGTCTGCACCGTGTCCGGCACGCGCTCGACGATGACCACCGCCTGATCGAGTTGCAACAGATTGGGCTGGTAGGAATAGGCGGCCGGCGAATTGCCGCCGGCGAGCGCGCCAGGCAACGAATGCGCATTGCTGATGTTGAAGCCCGGATCGATCCAGCCATAGACCTGGATGTGGTTGTCCTCGAGGAATTTGCCCGCCGGCGTCGGGCTCAGCGCCTTCATCAGCGGCGAGTCGATCGAATTGGGCAGCGACACCGCGATCGGCGTCGCGCCGCCATAGGGCCATTCGGTGAAGGGGTAGGGCGGCGACGGCTGCGCGGCGGCGCCGTAACCGGCGCGGCGGCTCTGCGGCGCGTTGGGATCGTCTGGAATCGGCGCGCCCCACTCATCCTTATAGCCATGATAGAGCCGGCCGATGAAGGTCGGGTCCGGCGGCGGCGGCGGTTCGTTTTTGACAGCCGGCGTCGAGGCCGCGGCGGCGGCCAAGGCCGCGCCGGGCGCGCCGATGTGATAGCTTATGCCCAGTCCCACCACGTCTTCCGCCGATCTCTCGCGGAAGGTGAGGCCGGGAACCTGCACGGAATTAACGGTGGCGGTTCCAAAGTCGTTGTGGTGATATTCGATCCGCCCCGACCATACGTCGGTGAAGGCGTATTCGATGCCGGCGCCGACGGTCCAACCGAAGCGCTGAACGTTGAAATAGTCCGCGACGGGAACGTTTGGCGAGCTGAGCGCCCAGTAGTTCTGCCGAACCGTCGAGGTTCCGTTGACGAGGCCGCCGGTCACATAATACAGGGTCCTCCCGTCCGCGTAGCCGGCGCGCGCCCGCGCCATCCAGCGCAGATTATCCGCGATATTGGTCTGCGTCGGCCCGCCGAGCGCGGCGCCGAGAGTGTTGTACAAGACCTTGTTGGTGTTCTGGCCGGTGAAGTCGAAATCCGCTTCCGCGCCGAGCACGAACTGGCCGAATTGCTTGTTGTAGCCGAAATGGAAGCCGCTGAACGGGCCGCGCGAACTGTAGTTTTGCGAATAGGCGACGGGATTGACGAGGCCGGCGTAGCCCGGAATGGGGTCGAAGCCGCTTTCTTTGACGGTGTTGAAGCCATAGCCGGCTTGGGTTCCAAGATATCCGCCCTCCCAGCTGAACATAAGTGGGGCGGGCGCGGGAGGAGCCTTTTGCGCGGGAAGATCCGCCGCGCTCGCCGCGCCCTGTAACGCGAACATGGCGAGCAGCGAATTAAAGGCTCTTCTCGACATTCAACGCCCTTTCGATTTATCTGCTTGATTATTCGGCGCTCGCGGCCAAGTTGATTGAAAAATAACGATTCATGTCAATCCGCTCCATTAGGTTTTTTGGCCGTTTCTATATAGTTTTATAACAAATCGTGCGTCGTTCGGTTCGGCGCCCCGATCAAAAATCGTGCAGATCGCCCAGCCGGGCGTCGAATTTAGGGATTTGCTCGCGGTGATCGAAATCGGGCTTTGAGAATCGCGCCGCGCTCGCGAACCGGGGCCGCGTTCAATTGGCCCATTTGCCTCCGCCGCGCTCGTCGCTATACCCTGTCGGTCATCCGCGCGGGCGCCGACTCAGGCCTCACTCTCCCGCGCAACAGGAATTGCATGCGCGTTCTCGGCATTGAAACCACCTGCGACGAAACGGCGGTCGCCATCGTCGAGGAACGGCTCGGCTTCGACGGCGGCGAAATTCTCGCCAATGAGGTGATGAGCCAGATCGCCCGCCACGCCGCTTACGGCGGCGTCGTGCCGGAGATCGCCGCCCGGGCCCATATCGAGGTGCTCGACCGGCTTATCCTGCGCGCGCTCAGGGACGCGCGGACCGACATCGCCGGCGTCGACGCCATCGCGGCGGCGGCGGGGCCGGGGCTGATCGGCGGCATATTGGTCGGGCTCACGACCGGCAAGGCGCTGGCGATGGCGTCGGGCAAGCCCTTCGTCGCGGTCAACCATCTCGAAGCCCATGCGCTGACGGCGCGGCTGACCGATGGAATCGACTTTCCCTATCTCGCGCTCATCGTCTCCGGCGGCCACACGCAGCTTGTCGCGGTGCGCGGCGTCGGCGCCTATCAGCGTCTCGGCTCGACCGTCGACGACGCCGCGGGCGAGGCTTTCGACAAGGTCGGCAAAATGCTCGATCTGCCCTATCCGGGCGGGCCGG
>JBAWEN010000433.1:0-1780 GCA_049591215.1 Methylocystis sp.
CGTCAGCACGCGCCGCGCGAAGGTCATCGACAACGGAATGGAAAGCAGGATTAGGATGACGACGCCGAGCAACTCGGCCTTGTGCGCGCCGTTCGCGCGGCTCGCGAAATTGGCGGCGCGCTCCTCGAAAAAGACCGCCGCGTCGGACGCCACGCGCGGCGCATCGGCCATGGCGTCTTTCCACAAGGACGGCGAAAACAGCGGACGGCTGCGCAGAAACAGCGTCTTCGCGAATAGCGACCGCTGGCGGGCGATGATCGCCACGAGCGTCTGCCGCGCCTCGATTTGCAGGGAGCGCGCGCGTTTGAGCGTGGCGTCGATCTCGTCGTACAGCTTACGCTGGTCCGTCCATTCCGCGTTGACGACGGCGGTGGCGGAACCGGCCGCGCCGGGGTCCACCGGCTTCGCGATCGGCGGGACCGCGCCCTGAGCCGAGGCGGAGGAGGCTTTGGCGTCGGGCTTTACCGGCCCGGCTTTGGCTGGGGGTTGCGCGGGCGCGGGTTTGGCCGAGGGTTGCGCCGGCGCGGCCAACGGTGGCGCGGGAGAAGCGTCGGGCTTCGCGTCGATGGACGGCGAGCCCAGTTCTTGGAGCCGCGCGTCAATCGCCTGCAACCGGGGCGTTAGATGGTCGATCACGGTCTGCAGGTCGAGCGGCAGCGGCTCGACGCGATCGCGCAGCCGACGCAATTCGCTGTCGCTCGCGCTCGCCTGGACCAGCGCCTTTTCAACCTCGTCCAACGTCGCCCGCGCCCGATCGAGAGTCCCGTCGTGTTTCTCGATCGCGAGGGTCGAGGCCTCATCGCCTCTGGCGGCGAAGGCGAACAGCGCGAGGAACAGGAAGGCGAGAAGGCGGAGAGACGAGATGCGCAAGGGGCGAGATTCCGGCTGGAGACGAATCTGGGCGGACTATCGGACAAGAGCGGCGAGAGGAAGGCGGGGAATTGTCGAGTTTTGGCTGGCGCTCGCGTCGCGCCTCTACCCCTCCTCGTACGGATGCTCTCCTCCAAACCGGTCCACGACCCGCCAACCGCCGTCGGCGCCGCGAAAAACATGCGGCGCGTCGACCGGGATTTTGCCGAAGCCTCCGGGCAGATCCAGGACATATCGCGGCAGCGAGTGGCCGCCGACCCGTCGCGCCAGTTCCGCGTAAATTTCGCGCCCGGCCGCCAAGGACAGGCGAAAATGCGCGGTGCCCGGCGCTAAATCGGGATGATGCAGATAATAGGGTTTTACGCCAAGCGACACGAGCGCCCGCATAAGCGCCTCCAGCGCGTCCGCGTCATCGTTGACGCCTTTCAGCAGCACGGTTTGCGAGAGCAGCGCCGCGCCCGCCGCGCGCAGCCTCGCCATCGCCTCGCGCGCGGCCTCGTGCAGTTCGCGCGCGTGATTGACGTGCAGCGCGACATAGAGCGCCTTCCCGCTCGCGCGCAGCGCCTCCAGCCGCTCCGGCGTGACGAGCCCCGGCGCGGCCGTGGGAACGCGCGTGTGCACGCGCAGCAGTTTCACATGCGCGATCGCGGCGAGGCGTGTCGCGACCTCGCGCAGCCGTCTAGGAGAAGCCGCCAGCGGATCGCCGCCGGTCAGGATCACCTCGAAAATTTCCGGCCGCGCGGCGATATATTTTAGCGCCGCGTCGAGCGCGTCGTCAGGCAAAACGCCGCCCTTGCCCTGCCCCACCGTCTCGCGGCGAAAGCAGAAGCGGCAATAGACCGGGCATACCGACAGCAGCTTCAGCAGCACGCGGTCGGGGTAGCGATGCACCAGACCCGGCACGGGGCTG
>JBAWEN010000434.1:0-2559 GCA_049591215.1 Methylocystis sp.
GGTCGAAATCGCCGCCGCCGGCGTCGCGGTCGCCGGCTTTTGGACGAACTCCGCCGAACTTTTGTTTGTCGCGCTGTTTTTGTTCGGCGCGCTCGGCGCGCTGTTCGCGCCGGTCAAATACGGCATCCTGCCCGATTGCCTCGCGCGGGAGGAGTTGCCCGCCGGCAACGCTCTCGTGGAGGCCGCGACCTTTCTCGCCATTCTCGCCGGCACGATCACCGGCGGCCTCGCGATGGAAGGCGGCGGCGATCTGAAAGTGTTGGCGGCCGGAATGATGGGCTTCGCCGTCGCGAGCTACGCCGCCGCCTGGTTCATTCCCGCGACGGCGCGCGCGGCGCCGGAACTGCGCATCGACCCCAATATCATCCGCTCGACCTTCGTGTTGCTGCGCGAGCTTTGGCGCGAAACGAAACTGTGGCGCCTCGGCGTCGTCACCAGCATTTTTTGGCTGATCGGCGCTGTCGTGATGTCGCTGCTGCCCTCGCTCGTCACGCAGACCTTGCATGGCGCTGACCAAGTGGTGACGATTCATCTCGCCGTCTTCGCCATCGCGATCGGCGTCGGCTCCGGTCTTTCGGCCTTCCTGCTGCACGGCAAGATCCTCTTGCTGCCAGCCGCCGTCGGCGCCGCGATCGTCGGCCTCGTCTCGGCGGATCTCGGCGTTTTTCTTGCTTTGCGCGATGCGACGCCGGAGGCCGCGCTGCTTGAGCCGGCCGCCTATTTCGCCCAACCCGGCGCGTGGCGGGCCGCCATCGACCTCGCCTTACTGTCGATGGCCGGCGGGTTGATCGTCGTGCCCTCCTTCGCCGCGCTTCAGGCATTTTCGGCGCCGGCGGAGCGCGCTCGCGTCATCGCCGCCGTCAACGTGCTCAACGCCGCCTTCATGGTCGCGGGAGGGATCGTCGTCGCGGCCTTGCAAGCCAAGGGCGTCCCAGTCTGGTCGCTGTTCGTCGGCGTTGGCGCGATCGGACTCGTTGCATCGGTCTGGATCGTCAAGGCGGTGGTCGTCTCGCCGTTTCGGGACATATTGTCGATCTTTTTTCGCGCGGTTTACCGGCTCGAAGTAAAGGGCTTGGAGAATCTCGAAAAGGTGGGCGCGAATTCGATCATCGCGCTCAACCACGTCAGCTTTCTCGACGCGGCGCTGGCGCTGTCGATTTTGCCGGTGGAGCCGATTTTCGCCATCGACAGCACCATCGCCAAGGCGTGGTGGGTGAAGCCCTTCCTAAAGCTCACCCGCGCCGTGCCGCTCGACCCGACCAAACCCATGGGAACGCGCACGCTGGTCAACGCCGTCAAGGGCGGGAATAGTCTGGTGATCTTTCCCGAAGGGCGCCTCACCGTCACCGGCAGTCTGATGAAGGTCTACGACGGCGCCGGGCTGATCGCCGATAAATCCGGCGCGATGGTGATTCCCATCCGTATCGAAGGGCCGGAGGCGACGATTTTTTCGCGCCTCTCCAAGACACAGGTTCGCCGGCATTGGTTTCCGAAGTTCACGCTGACGGTGCTGGAGCCGGCGTCGCTCGCCGTCGACGAGAAACTGAAGGGCAAGGCGCGGCGACACGCCGCCGGCTCGGCGCTGTATCAGATCATGTCGGACCTCGTCTTCCGCACGACCAATTCCGATCGCACTTTGTTCGAGGCGGCGGTGGACGCCGCGCGTGAGCATGGCTACGCGCGCATCGCGCTGCAAGACCCGGTGGGCGGCAAGCTGAGCTATCGTAAATTGCTGATCGGCGCGCGCGTGCTGGCGGAAAAGCTTTCGCCCCTGGTCGCCCCTGGCGAAGCAGTCGGCCTTCTCGTTCCCAACGCCAATGGAGCGGGCGTCGCGCTGCTGGCTTTGTCTTCGGCGGGCTGCGTGCCGGCGATGCTCAATTTCACAGCCGGCGCGGCCAATATCCTCGCGGGCCTCAAAGCCGCGCGGGTGCGGAGCGTCGTCACCTCGCGCGCGTTCATTGAAAAAGGCCGGCTGGAAAAACTCGTCGCCGCGCTCGAAGCGGAAGTGGAGCTGATTTATCTGGAGGATTTGCGCGATAGCGTGACGCAAAAGGACAAGCTGCGCGCGCTGCTCACGCACAAGCGTCCGCTGGCGCGGCGCCTTCCGACCGACATTGCGGCGATCCTGTTCACCTCGGGCTCCGAAGGCACGCCCAAGGGCGTCGCGCTTTCGCACAAGAACATGCTGACGAACGCCGCTCAGGCGGCGGCGCGCATCGACTTCGGGCGCGACGACAAGGTGTTCAACGTGCTGCCGATCTTTCATTGTTTCGGACTGACGGTCGGCTTCGTTCTACCGCTCGTCTCCGGCGTGCCGATCTATCTTTACCCTTCCCCACTGCATTACCGCATCGTGCCGGAGCTGGTTTACGCCTCCAACGCCACGATATTGTTCGGGACCGATACTTTCCTCGCCGGCTATGCGCGCTCCGCCAACGCCTACGACTTCCGTTCGATCCGCTATGTCGTCGCGGGCGCCGAGCCGGTCAAGGAGGCAACGCGCGCGGTTTGGAGCGAGAGATTCGGCGTGCGCATTCTGGAAGGATATGGCGTCACGGA